>JBEVJO010000267.1:0-2522 GCA_040510175.1 Caulobacterales bacterium | reverse complement strand
GAGGTCGCGGCGCCAGCGGGAATGAGACTCGCCTCCAAGGTCGCGGCCGCCAGCGTCTCCAGATTGCGGCGACCGACCTCGGCATTGGAATATTTTCCGGCGATCACTTCGCCCTGTTCAGTGATGCGAATAGCGCCCTGCACCGCCCCGGCCGGCTGCGCCCGGATCGCCTGGAAGCTCGGCCCGCCGCCGCGACCAACCGAGCCGCCGCGGCCATGGACCAGGCGCAGGCGGATTTTGTGGCGCGCAAAAACATCGATCAGGGCCAGTTCGGCCTTAAACAATTCCCAAGTCGAGGTGGTGTAGCCGCCATCCTTATTGCTGTCGGAATAGCCCAGCATGACTTCTTGCACGTCGCCGCGCGACGCCAATAAGCGCCGATACACTGGCGTGGCGAACAGCGTCTCCATGATCTCGGCGGCGCGCCGTAAATCATCGATGGTTTCAAACAAAGGCACAATGTCAAGGTCGAGCCGCGACTCGCGCGGCTGCAAGAGACCCGCTTCCTTTAACAATACGGCAACGGCCAAAACGTCCGACGCGCTTTTGGCTTTCGAAATCACATAATGCGGAATAGCGCCGCCGCCATAGCGCCGCCGCCCCTCTGCCGCCGCTTTGAACAAGCTCAACTCGCCGGTGGTTTCTTCTTCGTAATTATAATGCGGCGAGGTCAGCGGCCGCGCACTGTCGACTTCTTTTTCCAGCAAAGCGATGCGCTGCAACTCGTCCAGCTCTTTGTAGGCGCCGATGCCAGCGACTGCATAGAGTTCGTCCAGCACGCGCTCATGCACATCTGAATTCTGGCGCAGATCGAGCGACGCCAGATGGAAACCGAACGCATCCACGGCGCGCCGCAAAATGCGCAGGCGGCCATGCGCGATCTCTTCTGCGCCATGCGTCTTCAACGAGATGTCGATGACATTCAAATCTGCGAGAAACTCACCGGCGCCATCATAAGCGGGTGCATCGCCGATCGCTTCGAGCGGCGCTTCCAATTCATCCAATCGCCACGCCGTTTTCGCAAGGCGCGCATAAATGCCGGTGATGGCGCGGCGATAGGGTTCGCTGCGGCGTTCTTCGGCCTGATCGGCGGATCTCTCCGCCAACGCCGCCAGTTCATCGGACACACCAACAATCCGCGCATCCAGTGACAGCTCACCACCGAGTTTGTGCACTTCTTCCAGATAGAATTGCAGCGCTCGCGTGCTTTGCATGCGCAGCGTCTGCTGCAAGACATCGGCCGTGACGAAAGGATTACCGTCGCGGTCGCCGCCGATCCAGCTGCCCATGCGCAGAAAGCTCGGCGTCTCGATGTCCCGCCAATCCGGATTCGTCTGAATCAGCGATTGCTGCAAATTGACATAGAAGTTCGGCAACTCACGCAAGAACGTATACTCATAATAGGAAAGGCCATTGGCGACTTCGTCGATCACGCGCAAGCGCGACGACCGCAGCAGGCTGGTCTGCCACAGCGTCAATACCGCACGGCGCAAAGAATCTCGATTGGTTTCCAATTCTTCCGGCGTGAAATTCACCCGGTCGCGCTCATCGAGTAAATGCGCGATCTCCATTTCGCGCTCGATCGAGCTGCGCCGCCGGATTTCGGTGGGGTGCGCGGTCAAAACAGGCACACACAGCGCCGTTTGAAAGAACGATTCCAATTGCTCGCGCCGAACGCCCGCAGCCTGGGCGCGCGCCAAGGTTGACGCCATCGAGCCCCGGCGCGGCGGCGCATCCATTTTGGCGTAGGCGCGCGTGCGACGAATTTGGTGCTGGTCTTCGGCGATGTTCGCCAGATGCGAGTAATGACCGAAGGCGCGGATGATCTTGATCGCCTGATCGTTTGGCAGGCCCTTGGTCATCGCCTCCCGGTCGGCGCGCGCCGTCTCATCGGACTCTCGATGAAAGCGCACCGCCGTGAGGCGGTTGCCCTCGATCGTGTCGAAAACACCCTCGCCCTCCTGGGCGCGAATCGCGTCGCCCAGAATACGCCCCAAAAGCCGCGTGTCGTAGCGCAGTGGTGCGTCTTTTTCTTCCCGCTCGAAATCTTCGGTCTCGTCGGGCGAGGTGGTGCTGGCGGTTTTGGCGGGCTTAACTTTGGGCATGACGTCGACAACCGGTCCGGCGGCTTAAAGACCCATTTGGCGGCGGAGGCGGCGGCGACGCAAGGCTGTTTGCTCGCAACAAGCGATAAACGCCGATTTTGTCGCCATTCCTCCCCAAACTTTTTTGGATAGGTGACCGCCCGCAGGGCGGTGGAGGGGCGCTTTGCTCAGCCGGCATCAAAAACCCCTCCACCATCGGCCTTCGCTTCGCTCGGCGATGGTCCCGCGCCCCCGCTCCGCGCGGGGAGGAATAACGCCGCGCGATGACCGATTTATCCGACCGATTTTTTGCCGCGCCTATGATGCGCCGCATGATCCTCGCCGCCGATCTTCACGACAGGGAACGCTTCGACGCCATCGGAAATTTCGATCCGTCGCGCTCCATGCTGAGCGAGTATTTCTATTCCTTTGGCGCGC
>JBEVJO010000266.1:0-2816 GCA_040510175.1 Caulobacterales bacterium | reverse complement strand
CTCGACGCCGCCGGGGCTCATCCCTATCTTGATCCCGGCGCGCGGTTCGCCGATTCGCCCCACCTTTTCTTCTCGTCAGCGAGGGAAGACGCTCATGCCCAGCTATTCAGCGCCCATTCGAGACATCAATTTTTTGCTCAATGAGGTGCTGGAGATCGAGCGTTACGCGAACCTTCCGGGGTTTGCCGACGCGACAGGCGACACCCTGACCGCGATTATCGAAGCCGCCGCGACCTTGGCGCAGGATGTACTGCAACCGATCAATCTGTCCGGCGATGAGGAAGGTTGCACCCGCCACGCCGACGGCTCTGTGACGGCGCCAAAGGGCTTTAAGGAAGCCTATCAGCAATTCGTCGCGGGCGGCTGGCCCGCTTTGTCCTGCGCCACGGAATTCGGCGGCCAAGGCTTGCCGGCGACGCTCAGCCTCGCGGTCAGCGAAATGATCGCCTCGGCCAATGTCGCCTTCGGCATGTATCCGGGGCTGTCGCACGGCGTATATTCGGCGCTGCTGCATCACGGCGGCAAGGAGCTGCAGGACATTTATCTGCCCAAGATCGTGTCCGGCGAATGGACCGGCACGATGAATCTCACCGAACCGCATTGCGGCACGGATCTGGGCATGCTGCGCACCAAAGCTTCGCCACAAGCGGACGGCTCCTACAAAATTTCTGGCCAGAAGATTTTCATCTCGGCCGGCGAGCACGACATGGCCGACAACATCATCCATCTGGTGTTGGCGCGCATCGACGGCGCGCCGGCCGGCACCAAGGGAATCTCGCTTTTCGTGGCGCCAAAATTCCTGGTGAACGCGGACGGCTCGCTCGGCGCCCGCAATCCCATCACCTGCGGCAAGCTCGAAGAAAAAATGGGTATTCATGGCAACGCTACCTGCGTGCTGAATTACGATGAAGCCACGGGCTGGCTGGTCGGCGAACCGGGCCGCGGGTTAAACGCCATGTTCACGATGATGAACGAAGCGCGCATCGCCGTCGCGCTTCAAGGCTTGGCTCTCTCTGAAGTGGCGTATCAAAACGCCGCCGCCTACGCCAAAGATCGTCTGCAGGGGCGCTCGCTCACCGGTCCCAAAAATCCGGACGGCCCAGCCGATCCGATCATCGTGCATCCGGACGTGCGGCGCCTGCTGCTGGACGCCAAGAGCTTCAATGAAGGCGCCCGCGCCTTTTTGTACTGGACCTCGCTGCAGGGCGATCTGCAAGAAAAATCGCCGGATGAAGCCGCCCGCACAAAAGCCTCGGACATGATGGCGCTGCTGACGCCGGTGCTGAAGGGTTACCTCACCGACAAAGGCTTTGAGAACACCGTCAATGCGCAGCAAGTTTATGGGGGGCACGGCTTCATCGAAGAACAAGGCATGTCGCAGTTCGTCCGCGATGCGCGCATCGCCATGATCTATGAGGGCGCAAACGGCGTTCAGGCGATGGACCTTGTCGGCCGCAAGCTGGCGCAGAACGGCGGCCGCTCCGTCATGACGTTCTTCAAGGAGCTGGATGATTTCATCAAGGCCCATGAAGGCGACGCGGACCTGAAGCCGTTTACGGATGGGTTAAAGGCGTCCAAGGAGCGGCTGCAAAAAGCGACGATGTGGTTCATGCAGAACGCCATGGCGAACCCGGACAATGCCGGCGCGGCAGCCACCGACTATTTGCACCTGTTCGGCATTACCGGCACCGCCTTCGGCTGGGCGCTGATCGCCAAAGCGGCGGCTCCAAAGAAAGACTCCGGCGATCCGTTCTACGCGACCAAGCTGAAGACGGGGACCTATTTCATGCAGCGCGTCGTGCCCAACGGCGCCGCGCATCTCGCGAAAATCGAATCGGGCGCGGCGAGCCTGATGGCTCTCTCCGCCGACGAATTTTAGGATACAAGGAGTTTCAATGGCCGAGGCCTTTATCTACGACGCCGTGCGCACGCCGCGCGGTAAGGGAAAATCCAGCGGCAGCCTGCACGAAATCACCGCGCTTTCTCTGGCCAGCCAATCGCTGCGCGCCATTCGGGAGCGCAGCAATGTCGAGCCGGCTTTGGTCGAAGACGTCATCCTTGGCTGCGTCACGCCTGTCGCCGAACAGGGCAGCGACATCGCGCGCTTCGCGGCGCTGGACGCGGGTTACGCTGAAAGCACTGGCGGCGTGCAAGTCGATCGTTTTTGCGGCTCCGGTCTCGAAGCCTGCAATATCGCGGCGGCGAAGATCGCGTCCGGCGAAGCGGAACTCGCCATCGGCGGCGGCGTCGAAAGCATGTCGCGCGTGCCGATGGGCTCCAATGGCGGCGCCTGGACGTCGGACCCGTTGTCCGCGCTGCCCGCCTATTGGGTTCCACAAGGCATCGGCGCGGACGTGATCGCCACCAAATACGGTTTCTCGCGCGCCGACGTCGATGCCTATTCCGTGCAGAGCCAACAACGGGCCGCCAAGGCCTGGTCCGAAGGACGATTCAAAAAATCAATCGTCGCAGTGAAGGATCAAATGGGCGCGGCGATTCTCGATCATGACGAGCACATGCGCCCCGACACGACGCTGCAATCCTTGGGCGCACTGGAAGCGTCGTTCAAAGCGCAGGGCGAGTTCATGCCGGGCTTCGACGCGGTGATCCTGCAGCGTTACCCCGAAGTCGAAGCTGTCGATCACGTCCATCACGCGGGCAACTCGTCCGGCATCGTGGACGGCGCAGCCGCGGTGCTGATCGGCAGCAAAAATATTGGCCGGAAGCTTGGCGTAAAGCCGCGCGCGCGCATTGTTGGCGCGGCGTCCATCGGCTCCGAGCCGTCAATCATGCTGACTGGCCCCGAAAAAGTGACG
>JBEVJO010000265.1:0-2502 GCA_040510175.1 Caulobacterales bacterium | reverse complement strand
CGCGCCGCGCGCCGGATTTGGTCGCGCATCATGCAGGCCTGGGCCGCAACGCCCGCCAAGTCCGCCATGAAGCTGCACGCGGTCACGTCAGGCCGCATGCTGACCAAGCGCGACCCCTGGGTGAACTTGCTGCGCAACACCGCCGCCTGCTTCGCCGCCGGCATCGGCAGCGTCGAGGCGATCAGCGTGCTGCCGTTCACCGACGCCATGGGCCACCCGAACGTTTTGGCGCGGCGCTTGGCCCGCAACACGCAGATCATGCTGCAGGAAGAATCCCTGATCGGCCGCGTGACCGATCCGGCCGGCGGCGCCTGGGGCGTGGAAAAGCAAACCGAAGACTTCGCCAAAGCCGGCTGGGCCTTCCTCCAGGAGATCGAAAAGCAAGGCGGCATTGTCGCGGCGCTGGAAAGCGGCTGGCTGCAGGATCAGATCGCCAAGGTGCGCACCGCGCGCGGCGCGTCGATCGCCAAGCGCAAAGACGCTTTGATCGGCGTCAGCGAATTCCCGCTTTTGAATGAAACCATCCCGACGCTGGAAACGCCGAACCTCGCCGCCATCGCCAAGAGCGCGAGCGGATTCGCCGAGCGCAAAGTCGAAGCGAAATTTGCGCCGCTGCCGTCCTGGCGTTTGGCCGAAGCGTTTGAAGCTCTGCGCGACCGCGCCGACGCGGCGATGCAAGGCGGCAAACACCCTTCCGTGTTCATCGCTGCGCTGGGACCATTGGCCGAGCATCAGGCGCGCGTCGGGTTCAGCCAGAACTTGCTAGGCGCAGGCGGGATCGCCGCTGTTGAAGCGCCGCTGACCGAATCCGATCTCGCCGACGGCTTCAAAGCATCCGGCGCAAACGTGGCCTGCATTTGCGGTTCGGACGCGACCTATGCCGACAAGGCTGCGGACGCAGCGAAAGCATTGAAAGCGGCTGGCGCCGTTTGGGTGCTGCTGGCCGGTAAGCCCGGCGACAGCGAAGCCGCCTGGAAAGAGGCCGGCGTGGATCAATTCATCTTCGCCGGACAAGACGCAGTCGCCGCACTCAATACCGTGCACGGCGCTTTGGGCTTGGGGAAATAATTATGAGCAAGCCGAACTTCACCACACTCGACCTTGGCGACGCCCCTGCCGGCGCCGACTTCAAAGCCTGGCGCAAGGCCGCGACCGACGCGCGCGGCGGCGAGCTTGAGGCATGGATGACGCCCGAAGGCATTCCGGCGCACAACGCTTATTTCGCATCGGACCGGGCGCCCTTGGATTTCGTCGACGGTTATCCGGGCATCGCGCCGTTCGGCCGTGGCCCCTATGCGCCGATGTATGTGACGCAGCCCTGGACGGTTCGTCAGTATGCGGGCTTTTCCACGGCGGAAGAATCCAACGCCTTTTATCGCCGCAACCTGGCGGCGGGTCAGAAGGGTCTGTCGGTCGCGTTCGATCTGGCGACGCACCGCGGCTATGATTCCGATCACCCGCGCGTCGCCGGCGATGTCGGCATGGCCGGCGTCGCCATCGATTCCATCTACGACACGCGTACTTTGTTCTCCGGCATTCCGCTCGATCAGATGAGCGTGTCGATGACCATGAACGGCGCGGTGCTGCCGGTTCTGGCGCTTTATATCGTCGCCGCCGAAGAGCAAGGCGTTCCGCAAGCCAAGTTATCGGGCACGATTCAGAACGACATTCTCAAAGAATTCATGGTGCGGAACACCTACATTTATCCGCCCGCGCAGAGCATGCGCATCATTTCGGACATCTTCGCCTACACCTCGAAGGAAATGCCGAAATTCAATTCGATCTCGATTTCCGGCTATCATATGCAGGAGGCCGGCGCGACGGCCGACATCGAGCTCGGCTACACGCTCGCCGACGGCGTGGAATATGCCCGCGCCGGGATTGCGGCGGGCATTCCGATCGACGCGTTCGCACCGCGTTTGTCGTTCTTCTGGGCGATCGGCATGAACCCGTTCATGGAAGTCGCGAAGATGCGCGCCGCTCGCCTGCTGTGGGCGAAGCTGCTGAAGCAATTCAACCCGAAGGATCAAAAGTCGCTGGCCTTACGCACGCACTGCCAGACTTCCGGTTGGAGCCTCACCGCGCAGGACGTCTATAACAACGTCATCCGCACCTGTATCGAAGCCATGGCGGCGGCGGGCGGCCAAACGCAATCGCTGCACACCAACGCCTTTGACGAAGCGTTGGCGCTGCCGACCGACTTCTCCGCCCGTATCGCGCGCAACACGCAGCTGTTCCTTCAAAAAGAAGCCGGCATTTCGCGCAGCGCCGATCCGTGGGGCGGCTCCTATTATGTCGAGCGCCTGACGCATGACCTCGCCGCGAAAGCCTGGGCGCACATCCAGGAAGTCGAACATATGGGCGGCATGTCACGCGCCATCGACGAAGGCTTGCCGAAACTGCGCATCGAAGAAGCGGCGGCGAAAACGCAAGCCCGCATCGATTCCGGTCGGCAAACCGTCGTGGGCGTCAACAAATTCCGCCTGGCCGACGAAGACGCCG
>JBEVJO010000264.1:0-3226 GCA_040510175.1 Caulobacterales bacterium | reverse complement strand
TTGATACGATGACCGTGTTGCGGAAATTAGACAGAAGGTTCGCCATTAGGTTTTTGCTCCAGACCCCGACTCGCAGACGGGGTTATACGCCTTACGGGCGTGACAGTCAGCCGCAGCGCCTTGAGGGAGAGTTAACGCGCCTCAAGGGAGATTCGACCCAAGTCGAATAAGTGTGTGAAAAGAGAGAGTTCGTCATGCCAGCCGAGACGGCGCGCAATTGGTCGGAAGAGGGCGAACGAATCGCCAAGGCGCTGGCGCGGGCGGGCGTTTGTTCCCGCCGGGACGCCGAACGGCTGATTGAAGACGGCCGGGTCAGCGTCAATGGCAAGGTTTTGGACAGCCCCGCCTTCAAGGTGACGCCGAAAGACAAGATCAAGGTCGATGGGCGTTTGGTTGAGGCTGCCGACCGCACCCGCATGTGGCGCTACCACAAGCCGCAAGGTCTTGTGACGACGCATAAGGATCCACAGGACCGGCCCACCGTATTTCAGCATTTGCCCGAAGATCTGCCCCGCGTCATCTCGGTCGGGCGGCTTGATCTGAACTCCGAAGGTCTGTTGCTGCTGACCAATGACGGCGAGATCGCCCGCGCGCTTGAACTGCCCGCCACCGGCTGGGTGCGCCGATACCGGGCGCGCGCCTTCGGCCGGACCACGCAAGAAGAACTGGACGAGTTGAAAAACGGCATCACCGTCGATGGCGAACGCTATGGGCCGATCATGGCCAAGCTCGAACACGGCGAACGCGCCAATGTCTGGATCGCGGTGAGCCTTACCGAAGGCAAGAACCGCGAAGTCCGGCGCGTGCTGGAAGCCATCGGCCTGAAAGTGAACCGCCTGATCCGCATCGGCTATGGTCCGTTTCAACTGGGCAATATCGAGCCGGGTCAGGTCGAGGAGATCAATCCGCGCATTCTGCGCGAGCAATTGGGCGGCATGATCAAGGGACCGCCCGAGCGCGCCGGGCAAGCGCCCAAAGCCGAGGCGCCAAAAAAGGCCGCAGGCAAGCCTGCGCGCAAGCCGCGGCCAAAGGCCAAGGCGGCGAAAGCTGGGAGCGCTTCGCCCCGCGACGGGGGACAGACGACGAGGCGCATTCGCTGATGCGGATCGTTGGCGGCGCATTTAAGGGACGAAGCATTTCGACGCCGGCTGGGCGCGAAACGCGGCCTACCTCTGATCGCGCGCGGGAGTCTCTGTTCAACGTTCTGGTCCATGCGCCGTGGACTCCGGGGCTGGAAGGACGGCGGGTGATGGATCTCTTCGCCGGATCAGGCGCGCTGGGCTTTGAGGCGCTGTCGCGCGGCGCCGCGTTTTGCTTGTTCGTGGAAACCGACGAAGCGGCGCGCGGCGCTATCCGGGACAATGTCGAGGCGTTCCAGGCCTTTGGAATCACCCGCGTCCACCGCCGCTCCGCGATTGATCTGGGTTCAAAACCGGCAGGCCTGGGGGCGCCATTTGACTTGGTGTTTCTCGACCCGCCTTACCACAAGGGGCTTGGCTCGATCGCATTGCAAAAGCTGGCCGAGGGCGAATGGCTGAGCGAAGACGCCCTGGCGGTGTTCGAATGCGCCGCCGACGAAACCTCGGAAACACCCGGCTTTGAGGTGTTGGATGACCGCAATTGGGGCGCTGCCCGGGTGTTGTTTTTGCGCCGCAAAGCCTGAGCTTGCGCGGGGAGGGGCTACGCGGCGCAACAAGGTGTGCTAGATGACCATCTCGAATCTAAGCGCCCATCATTGAGGTCCATTATGAGCCAAGACCCTGGAAATCTGCCCGAAGGGATGCCCCTGAGCTTCGGTCTGCCGCAGATCCAGCAATGCCCGTTCGCCGCTTACAACAAGCTGCGTCCGGATACGCCGGTTTATAAGGACCCGCTGACCGGCAATTATGTGCTGACGCGTTATGCCGACGTCCGGAGGGCGACGCTTGACGTGAAAAACCTGTCGAGCCGCACCGGCTTGGGGTCGACGCGCGACACCGCCGCCAAGGAAGAAACCGACGCGATTTACGACGCCAAGGGCTATCGCCCGATGGACACGCTGATCTCCAACGATCCGCCGTCGCACCGCATGTATCGCCAGTTGGTTGATAAGGCCTTCACGCCGAACAAGATCGATGAACTCGAACCCCATATCGACGAAATCATTCATGGCTTGATCGACCAATTCATCGACAAGCCGGAAATCGATTTCCTCGCTGAATTCGCCATCAAGCTGCCGATGATCGTCATCGCTGAACAGCTCGGCGTCGATTCAAAAGACATGGACCGCTTCAAGATCTGGTCCGACGTGTCGGTTGAAAGCCAAGATCCGACCATGACCTATGAACGCGAAATCGAGGTCGTCAATATCCTGACGGATATGCAGCAATATATGGCCGCCGCGTGCGAACGGTTACGGAAGAACCCGGATGGCATGTTGCTCAGCCGTCTGGTCCATGCCGAAGTCGACGGACGTCAGCTCGATACGCCGGAGTTGTTGAGCATCCTGCAACAATTGATTGTCGCCGGAAATGAAACCACAACGACGACACTCGCCTCCGGCATGAAGCAAATGATTGAGCGGCCCGAATTGGTGGCGCAATTGCGCGCCGATCCGAGCAAGATGCGTCAATTCGTGGAGGAGACTCTGCGTGTCATGGCGCCGATCCAGACCATGTTCCGCAAGGTCAACGAAGACACCGAAATTCACGGCGTGAAAATTCCGGCGGGCTCAATGATCGAGGTGCGCTTCGGCGCAGCCAATCGCGACGCCGCCGAGTTTCCAAATCCCGATGTCATTGATCTGGACCGGCCAAACGCCAACACGCATTTGGCCTTCGGCGTCGGTCCGCATCTGTGCATCGGCAATCAATTGGCGCGCGGCGAATTGCGTCTCGCCTTCAAGGCGCTGATCGATCGCATGGACAATTTCAGGGCGTCGCGCGGCGAAGACAGCTATAAATATACGCCGCTTTATATCGCCTACGGGCCCACCCAGCTTTGGATGAATTTCGATAAAAGGTAACTGCTCGCTAGGAAACCTGTACTGAGCTTTGCTGCTCTTTGATTTCAGCGATGAGCGGCGCCAGCAATGCGTCCAGCGCAGGCTCGGCTGCGAAAACAGCGCGCACGGGTAAGGCTAAAATTCCATTTCGTTCATTGAGCGGCAAGCGGACGAAATCTTTTTCCGTTGTCGCCAGCGTCGCGTCTTCTTTCGCCGCCAGTTCGCGAAGCCATTTCAAGTCTG
>JBEVJO010000263.1:0-3841 GCA_040510175.1 Caulobacterales bacterium | reverse complement strand
TTGAAAATGCGCTCGCCAACTACACGGAGCAATTGCGCGAAAACTTAGAGAGTTGTGCGGATCGGCCAGCGCGCGAGGGGTTGCGCACCTTCATCGAGCAATTCGTGAGGATGTCTGCGCGCCTGCCGCAGATCCACCGCATCCTGACGATGGAAGGCAACCAAGACACGCCCCGTCTACAATGGGTGGTAGACCATTATTTGCGCAACCACTTCACTGCCGTACGCGATCTCATCCGGCGCGGCCAACAGGAAGGATCGGTGCGTGAAAGCGATCCGGCGCGGCTGTATTATCTGATCATCGGCGCCGGCGGCACGCCCTTCACCATTCCCACGGAATACAAGGAATTTACCGGCCGCGATATTTTCTCCGAAGCCGAGATTTACAGAACAATCGCCTTCATTCTCGATATCGTTTTCGTTTGAGGCCCTAAGCGCGGCCGGTTCGTTGCATTGACCAAGTGGAAAGTTTTTGGCATTCTGTAGTCAGAGCTGGCGCGTCTGCGCGCAAGCAGATTAAACGATACAGAGCGCCGGGAGCGGGCAATGAGCGTCCAAGAGACTGACACAAAGACCGGTGGGGCGAATGGGATCGTGTCGCCCGCCAAGCTGGCGCATTTCGTTTTGCGGACGCCTCGCTACGAAGAGATGATCAATTGGTACAAGACGGCGCTGCACGCGCACGGCGTCTTTGAAAGCCCCATATTGACCTTCATGACCTATGACGACGAGCATCATCGCGTCGTGATCTTGAATGCGCCCGATGTCGCGCCACAGCCCGATGGCGTGGCTGGCGTCCATCACATTGCCTTCACCTATCACACGCTGGACGATCTCATGGGCAATTACGAGCGGCTCAAGGCCCTCGGGATCAAGCCGGTCTATGTGATCAATCACGGCCCCACAACGTCGCTGTATTACGCCGATCCGGATGGCAACCAGATTGAATTCCAGGTGGAGAATTTCGACACGGTGGAGGAATCAACGCAATTCTTCTACTCTAAAGCGTTTGCGGAGAATCCCATCGGCGTCGAGTTCGACCCCGATGAGCTTCTGCGCAAGTTGCGCGCCGGCGTTCCGCACGCCGAATTGAAGCGCCGTCCCGACGAGGGCGCGCGCGACCTTTCTGATGTGAAGCTGCGCTAAAGCCGCTTGCCTTAAGTGCTGGAGACAAAACAACTCGGGTTGATCATTAAAACGGCCTTCCGGACTCCACCCAAGGATGCGTCGCCGACCACCAGAAAAGCTGCAGCGTGCCGAGCAGGAAAGCTGGGATCAGAATAGCGCTTGCCCCCAGGAATAAACCCATCCAGGTGGATTCGCGGGCTAGCGACAGACCAGCTTTATCGGGAATGGGCGCCCAGTTTTTTAGGCGCGCTAGAATGAAATACGCGGCGGTGATGACGCCACCCAGGAACCAGAAGTTCGACCATGGCATGCCGAAAATCAGATATTGCGGCGCCTGATGATAAGTCCATGCGCCGAGCACAGAAACGCCGATTCCTTCGATCGCTAAGTCAATCAGCGCCGCGCAAAACAAAATAACTGGGAGATGCAGCCAACCGAGCGCGTCACCGATTTTGTCGTGAAATCTTGACACGAACAAAGGCAGGAAGCCGAAGCCGATCGCCCAGACGAAACATATGGAGAAGGGATACTGGACGCCCTGAATATTCAAGCCAGGAATCATCGTCAGACTGGGCGCGATCGTCGCGTTCCAAAATCCGCGCGAGCACCAAAGCCAGTCAAAGCTGCTCATCAAGAAGCCGCCGATAATGGCGCCGACAAAGATAGGGTTTTGCGAGCGTATTGTCCAAGCCAACACGCAAACGAACAGCACCGTTATGCCGATCTCATAGGCTAGCAGCATGTATTCTCCCCAGGCGTTCAATCCAACCGATTATCATCCGGTCTTTTCTGCTGATGCGCTCTTCTTCGCGATGACGCGGTCTTTCAGTCGATCGCATCCTCGCACAGCGAAAACGCTCCGCCCAAATAGGCAGGAAATCCATGGTCCTTGATAAGCAAATAATCTACTTGCCGTTGTTCTTCAGCGCTGAGTGATGTCCCCAAACGTTGTGCTTCGGAGCGGAAGCTTGAGAGGGCGTTTCGCGCGGCGATCTTTATCGGCGTTTCTGATGGCGCGGATTGAAACCAATAATCGGCGCTGAGCGCCGTGCCGTCATAGTCCGCGCGAATGCCGTTGGTGGTGAACCCCGCGCGCGCCAGGGCTTTCGCTACGGCGTCGTCGGCTGCAATGCTCTGACCAATAAATGCGCCCAAGGACGTGGCGATGGACTGCACTGCTTCCGGTACGGTCCCTGCGCGTTTGTTCTTCTCGTATTCAGATTTTCCGCGAAACAAGCTGCGGATCATATTTCTGGGCTCTGGCCTGATGATCAATCCAGCGAAGATATTCATTTCATGACGCAATGCGGCGTCCACTGGCAGCGGCATGCCGAGTTCGACACAATCCAGAATCGCCAGCTGCGACGGATCGTGTCCCAATGTCTTCGCGAAAACGGCCTTGCGCCTTGCTGCGACGAGCGCTGGCATGTCCACCAAGCCGGGCGGCGTGTAATTCGGCACGTCCCAAGGTTGGTGGCATGTAGCCTTATCGCTCAAGAGCCAGCGCTCGGCGGTCGCGACAGCGTCTTCCGGCGTTGTGAGCGCGTGCACAAGTCCGGCCGCCAAGGCTTGCTCTCCTGCCAAGCGCGCGCCATCCAACAGCATCGGCAGGCTGGCTTCCGGACCGACCAAGCGGGTGATGCGTTGGGTGCCGCCAGCGCCAGGCAACAAACCAACCAGTGATTCTGGCAGCCCCATAAAGACGCTGGGGACGTTGGCCAAAACGCGATAATGCGTGCCCAAGGCAAGTTCGCACCCGCCGCCCAAAGCCAGTCCGGTAATTGCGGACGCGACGGGTTTGCCGCAGGTTTCCAGCGCGCGAATGGCGCAGCTCAGCGGAAAAAAGTGATCGAACGCAATTTGATGACGTTGTTCGGCCGGCGCGCCCATGATCATGGTATAGGCGGAGCCCAATTCATCCAGATCGGCGCCGGCGCAAAACCCGGATGGTTTGCCAGACCGCACCAGGACTCCAATGGCGTCGCTGTCTTTGAGCCAGGCTGCCGCCGCGGCGAGTTCGTGAATTGCGGCATTGGTGAAAACATTCATCGAACGCCCTGCAACGTCGAAGATAAGGTGCACGATGCCATTGTCGGCTGGCTCCAGCCGGAACGATTCAAGAGCTGGGCTATTGCTCATGCAATCTGCTTTCATCGTAGCGTGGTGGACAAAGAGACATCAACAAGATACAGTAGTTTACTAATGTGTCAAATCTACGGACGTCTGGCGCCCCACAGAATGGGCGCTTTGATCTAGGGTAAGCCGAAATTATGCTTGATACTTCATCACGTTCGATTTTTCTGCCCGAGCACGAACAGTTCCGCGATCAAGTCCGCCGCTTTGTTGCGCGGGAGTTCACGCCGAACCTCGAGGCCTTCGAGCAAGCTGGAGTCACCAGCCGGGAGTTCTGGCGCAAAACTGGCGAGATGGGGTTTTTGTGTCCAGGTGTGCCGGAAGCCTATGGCGGCCTGGGTTTAGATTTCATCTTCAACGCCGTCGTTAACGAGGAGTTGTCGTACGCCTGCGCATCAGATTGCATTCTGCTGCAGAGTGACGTCACGTTGCCTTATATTCTGCATTACGGCAGCGAAGAGCAGAAGTCGCATTGGCTGCCGAAAATGGTGCAGGGGGAGGTGATTACCGCGATCGCCATGACGGAGCCGGGGGCCGGTTCCGACCTTCAGGGCGTCAGAACAAATGCGGTCTCCGACGGC
>JBEVJO010000262.1:0-3102 GCA_040510175.1 Caulobacterales bacterium | reverse complement strand
AGGAATAATACATGGTGGACAGGAACATCATCAGGCCAAGCGCGGGAAGAATGCGCCCGAATACGATGTCGTCCGGCAGCTTCAACACGAAGCGGAGCAACGCGGTGAGCACCAGCACATTGACAAGAATGTTGGTGCCGAAACCGAACAGAGCGTTCCATTCTCCCGGAACCCAGAGCGGAAGACGAAACTTTCCAGAAGGTGTTTCAGGGACCGATGTAGCTGCGGGGTTCATGGCGATAAGCCTCCTTTTAAAAGCGTTTTCTCACGCGGCTTTCGACCGCAAATATTCGACGAGGGGAATGGATGCGCCGACCCAACCGGCGACGCCGCTTTGGGCGCAGATCATGCGCAACGCTTGTTCATGAAATTCCGGGAAATAAGAGCCCGTGCAATCCGACAGAACGAGGCAGTCGTAACCGCGGTCATTCGCTTCGCGCACGGTGGTGTTGACGCAAACTTCCGTCGTCACGCCGCACACGATCAGCTGCGTAATGCCGCGATTGCGCAAGATGGTTTCAAGATCGGTCGCGTAAAATGCGCCTTTGCCTGGCTTATCGATCACCGGCTCGCCGGCGATGGGCGCCAGCGAGTCGATAATGCCGTGACCGGGTTCGCCATGAACCAGGATGCGCCCCATGGGGCCGGCGTCGCCGATCTTGAGCGATCCCCGGCTGCGTCGTTTCTTTGCAGGTGGAAGATCGCTCAAATCCGGCCGATGGCCTTCTCGCGTATGGATCACGAAAAGGCCGGCGCCGCGCGCGGCGTCCAGGAGCAATCGCAAGGGGCCAGCGACATTGCTCAATCTGGAGACGTCGTTGCCGAGCGCGGCGCCAAATCCGTTCGGCTCGAGAAAGTCGCGCTGCATGTCGATGATGACCAGCGCAGCTTTCTCCAGCTCGAAAGGAAAGGCATACGGTTCAGCGGCGATTTCGTTCATGTCCGGCCCCCTTGCGCTGGGCGTTAGAAGCCCATGCTCAAACCAAGAGACCAGATACCATCGTCCTTGCCGGTTTGACCGGTTAGGATGGTGCGGGCGGTCTTAAGATTGTCATTGATGAAAAAGTAGTGCTGGTAGCCGCCATAAACGGACCAATTTCCGGCGCCTTTGGGCATGAAGCTCAAAGGATGCGAAAGTTTTAGACCCGTCGAGAACACGCCGACATTTTCGTCGCCGCCCCTATATTCTTCCGGGCCGACTGTGTTGCAGGTCGGCGCGCTGACGGTGAGCGGGAATCCGCCCTCAAATTGGTATGTTGGCACGGCGCCGATTTCGACGTCGAAGGTGTCGCCCTTTTTGCCGAGCACGACCGTGGAATCGCCGTCGATCGCCCAGAACAATTTGGCGTATGGGTTGATGGAAATCGGCTTCAGGCTGTCGGAGTAATTGACGCTGAACTCAACGTTCTTTTCGGTGTCGAACGCGTTCTGTGGGCTGATGAACTCCACATACTGCACGCCGACCTTCAATTTGTCGGTGACTTTGTAATCGGCGCCGACAAACCAGTCGAACTCGTTAAAGGCCTCGGAGTTTTCGGATTTGTTGTAGCCGGGGTTGAAATCCGTCCAGATGCCGCCGACCAGCGATACTTTGTCAAAAGCCAGGACGAGACCGTTGAGATATTGAATCGTGGCGCCATCATCGACGACATGCAGCCCCCGCGGCGTGATGTAGTCCGTCTTCACCGAAATATCGGCGAAGCCATGGAGGCTGGGCTCCGCAAAACTCGCTGACGCCGTCGCCGCCCAAACCGCCGCGGCGCTTACCGCCATCCCCACTTTGCTCCACATAGCACGTCCCCAATTTCAGTCGGTTGCCCGCCTCGGCGCGTTTTCGCGTTTGCGGGATCGCTGTTATCGGTGCATGCGATGGCGCGTTTACCAATTATTCTCGGATGCGAAATTTGTGTATTTGTCAGAAATGTACACATTATGGGCATAGTGCATACGAATAGGCCGCGTCATCGCACAAATTTATGCACGGTGGTCTTCACGCGCGCGCGTGGCGGCTCTATGTATCAGCTATGAGCGCAACCGATCTTCCGACTCTCGTCGACAACCTGGCCCAGAAGATTGCGGACCGGGTGATCGGCGGCGACCTGCCGCCGGGCTCGAAGCTTGAGGAGCAGGCGCTCGCGGATCAGTTCGAGGTGTCGCGCACGCCCGTGCGCGAAGCATTGCGGCAATTGGCGAGCTCAGGCCTGATTGAGCTTCGCCCCAATCGCGGGGCGTTCGTCGCGCGGGTTACGCCGCAACAGCTGGACGAGATGTTTATCGCCATGGCCGAATTGGAGGCGACCTGCGCCCGTTTGGCTGCCATGAGCATGTCGCCGCTAGAGCGGCGGAATCTGCAGCGTCTGCATGAACGGATGGCGGAGCAGATGCGGCAGAACGCGATGGAGGATTTCATTGAATCCAACGACGCGTTCCACCGCATGATCTATGAGGGCGCGCATAATAACGTCCTGTCGGATATGACGCTGGCGCTGCGGCGCCGCTTGATGCCGTACAGGCGCGCCCAATTCCGGACGGAAGGACGTTTGGCTCGCTCCCATGCGGAGCACGACAGTGTGGTCAAGGCGGTCATCACCGGCGATCCAGCCGGCGCGCATGCGGCCATGCTGCACCACGTGGACCTCGTCGAGGCCTCATTTGAGAAGCTCGCGATGCGGCTCGGACCCTCGATCTAGCTAAAAAGCCGGGCGCCCCGCATTTCGCTCCAGGCTAATCTTATCGACCGCCCGCCGTGGTTCGAGTAGGTATGGGCAAAATCCAGGGAGAGCGCGAATGAAAAACAGTGCGGCGGAAGAAGAGATCGTGCGGACGATCCTCGAACGGCACGCAGAGGCGTTTCGTAAGAACGATGTCAAAACGATCATGGCTGACTATGCCGAGCATGCTGTGATGATGACTCGGGAAACCGGGGCGGTCCGCGGCCACGACGCCATTCGCCAGCTCTACACGATGATTTTTTCGGACATCTTTCCCGCCAAATCGACCGAGCTCACGTTTGAGCCGGTGCTGATAGCGGGCGGCGTCGGCTTACTGCACTGGTCCGCGTCCACTCCCGCACTCATTGCGGAAAACGGCTTCGACAGCTTT
>JBEVJO010000261.1:0-2526 GCA_040510175.1 Caulobacterales bacterium | reverse complement strand
GGAAGCCAGCGGGCATAATCAACGCCCGGCGCCGGCGCATAATTGAGCTCGATCCGCACCTGCGGGCGGGTGATCTGCGTTACCTCGGCAAGATGCGCGAACAATGTCGCGATCCATTCTTCGCAAATGAGCCTGCGCACGCCGGCGCGCAATGCCGGCGCGGCCCGAATATCGACCATCCAGTCTTCGCCGCGCATTTGATAGTGCACTTGGCGAGATTTATCGCCGGCGGCGCCATGGGCGATGGCGATTTCCAGGGCGGCCCGCAGGGTGGGGCAGCTTGCGATCGCATGCCCCACAACACCCAACTCGGCCAGGCGCCGGGCGCCGCCGCAGCGCAACGCAATATCCGCGGGCCCCTTGTCGGCGATATAGTCGAATAGCCGCAACAACTCTGTGGCGGGAAGGTCGCCGTGCTTGCTGATGGCGGTGATCGCCAGCCGGTCGAATTTTTCCAGCACCGGCGCGCCGTGGCCGAGTTCCGTCAGTTGAGCAACATAACGCCGGACAGTGTTGGCGACATAGGCGGTCATGCTTGGCGTAATCTGATAATATTTTGGCGTAATATGTATGCCTTTGACGTGGAAGTTTGTCCAGCGGCGCCTTAGTTTGCAAAAAAGGCGCGAAGCGCTCCTGTCTGGGAGGAATTTCATGTCGTTAACGGTGCGACGGCCGCAGATTGCGTCAAGGGACGCCAACGTGAACTGGTCGCCGGTGCCGGAATACTCGCACCTGAGCAATGGCGCGTCCGTCCTCATTCCTTATGTCGAGCACTACCTCAACAATGTGATGACTGAGGTGCGTGCGAAGCATTGCGACGGCAAGCCGGACCTGAAGGAAGAGATCAGCGAATTCATCAAGCAAGAAGCGATACACGCCCGCTATCACCTCGAGTTCAACCATCAGATGTTCAATGCGGGATATGATGCGCTGCAGCCGCTGATCGACGACACGGTTGCCCATCTGCAGCGCATGCGCGAGCAGCGGTCCTTAGCGTTTAACGTTGCGTACTGCGCGGGGTTTGAAACCACCGCGACCTTCAGCGCAAAGTATGTGCTCGAAAGATGCGATGCGTTTCTCAAGGGCGCCGACGCCTATGGGGCCAACCTGTTTCAGTGGCATGTTGCAGAAGAGTTCGAGCACCGCGCCACCTGTCACAGAGCTTTTCATGCTGTGTCGGGAAGCTATTTCATTCGCATGGCGGGGCTGATTTATTCCTTCTGGCACATCAACAAAATCTTCGCGGCGGCGGCGAAGATCATCATGGCGAAGTATCGCGAGACTATGACGCCAGCCGAAATACAGCACTCAAAGCGCGTGGAGCGCCGGCTCATCATCCGCCAAATGAGTTATCTGCTGCCGCGTATGTGGCGGCTTGTGAACCCGTTTTACGATCCGGAAAAGCTGCCGGTGACCGAAAATATCAAGAAGGCGCTGGAATTCTTCAAATCACGCGAACCGCTTTTGTCGAGCTTTGCCGACATGCGGGATACCCGGGTTTTCGCCAACAATTGACGAGGCGCCTGCGTTAAATCGGCTTCGTCGCGCGCTCCAGGAACTCGCGGGCCGGACCTTCGAGGGCGCCTTCCAATTTTTTCCAGACCGTCTTGTGATAAGCATTGAGCCAGGCGATTTCGGCGTGGTTCATCAGTGAGCGGTCGATTGCGCGTACATCGATCGGCGCCATGGTCAGCGTCTCAAAGCCAAGCATCGGCCGTTCGCCGCCGGGAATGTCAGTGGCGGCCGTCACCACTTGCAGATTTTCGATGCGGATGCCGAAGCCGCCTTCCTTGTAATAGCCGGGTTCGTTCGAGATGATCATGCCAGGCTCAAGCGGCTGGCTGCTCACGGCTTTGGAAATCCGCTGCGGGCCTTCATGTACGCCCAGATACGAGCCGACGCCGTGGCCGGTGCCGTGATCGTAATCGAGGCCAACCTCCCACAAGGCGGCGCGCGCCAGGACGTCCAGATGCGATCCCGTCGTGCCTTTGGGAAAGCGCACGCGCGACAACGCGATGTGGCCTTTCAGGACGCGGGTGAAGCGGTCACGCATTTCCTGAGTCGGCTCGCCGATCGCCACAGTGCGCGTGACATCGGTCGTGCCTTCGCGATATTGCGCGCCGGAATCGACCAGGAACAAGGTGCCCGGCTCCAGCTTGCGATTGGTTTCCAGGCTGACGCGGTAATGCACCACGGCGCCGTTCGGGCCGGCGCCGGAAATCGTGTCGAAGGAAAGGTCCTCCAGCGCGTTGGTGGCGAGCCGGAATTCTTCCAGCTTTATGGCGGCGGCGATTTCATCGATCTGGCCGCTTTGGCCTTCTGTCGAAATCCAATGCAGGAAGCGCGTCAACGCCGCGCCGTCGCGCAAATGCGCGCGCCGGGCGCCGTCGATCTCAACCGGGTTCTTGCAGGCGCGCGGCAGAGCGCACGGATCAGTCGCGCGCTTGGGCGTAGCGCCGGCTTGGCCGATCAGATCGAAATGCCAGGCCGAGGCAATGCTCGGATCGACGCTGATCGTTTGCCCGG
>JBEVJO010000260.1:0-3145 GCA_040510175.1 Caulobacterales bacterium | reverse complement strand
CGCACAGCGCCGCAAGCTTGGCCGCATTGGCGCCCATGTCCGGATCAGAGGTCACCACCAGCGCATTCTTCGCGCCCAGAACGCCGCCAATATCCAGGCAACGCAAATGATCCGGATCCATCGGGCCCGGTTTGAGCCAGATCACCTCGACATCGACCACTGTCAAATTGCTGGCGGCCAAAGCGGCGCGCGTTTCGCGCTCCAAGGCAGGCGTCCAATTCGGCGGTTCGATCCACAGGCCAACAGAATCAAATCCGGCAACGGCCGCCGCGGCGACGGTCTGCGGCGGCTGGAATTCCGGCAGAACGCCCGACGCCAATCCGATCGGATTCATGACTTGTCTTTCATCACCCTGTTGCTGAAGTGCAGCGGGAAGGACGGGTCGCGCACTTCGAGCACTTCAATCACATTGCCGTCCGGGTCCCGGCCATAGGTTCCGAACACCGGCATCCCGACATGGACCGGCGGACAATGGAAGACCATGCCCGCCTTCGACATGCGCTCATACTCGGCCTGCGCGTCATCGACTGCAATGCAAATATGCGACATGCCGTGATTGTGGACCGGCCTCCAGAAATCCGCGGGCAGCGTTTCGGGACTCCGGAATTCGAAAATTTCCAGAAAGCAATTGCCCGTCCGCAAAATGGCGACTTTGGCGGCGACATCCTTCAAACCCATCATCTTATCGATGAGCTCAGCGCCTTTATCCCATTCGGCTTCATAGACAGTCTCAAAGCCAATCACGTCGCAGTAAAAGCGCTTCAAGCGTTCCAGATCGGGGCTCGAGAGCGCGGCGTGGTGGAAGCCTAAAATCACGATTATAATTCCGGCTTGGGCGCCTTTGGATCACCTGCGAGATACCAGTCCACGTATTCATGGAAGAATTGATTGCCGCGCTCGTTTTTCCCCAGCACAACGCTGTCGATCGCGCCAGACTCCAAGCCTTTTTGAATGCGCTCCCCCATCATGTAATCCTCGTCCCGCACCACGTCACGCAGCCAATTCATCATGCCTTCAAGCCCCGCGTGATCAGCGTCGTCGCGTGGCGGTTCCTTGCGGTAGAAATTCAGCACGGTGATGTTTTTGTCGGGCGTTGGCCCAGGGAACAATTGCGCGATTTGCGTTATTTCCGGCGCCATGAAAGCCGAAACATTGGGGAAAAGAATCCGCACGAAATCGAAGCCGCTATTTTCCATGCGCTCCCATTGCTCACGCGGCGCGGCGCGTAGCGTCTCAACCAAGCTGTTCTGCGGAAACCCAATGCGCAAATGCGGACCGAAAGCTTCATAATGCGTCACGTTGGAGGGCGTGCGCGGGTGGATCGTGTGCGGATGCAACACGGCAAAATGATAACCTTCCAAATAGCCATCATAGGCTACTTTCCAGTTCGCCCCATGGATCACCCGCCGCCCTAGAAACGTGTAATTCTTGAAATCCAGATCCTCAAAGTCGTCCAACATGCCGCCGTAAAAGGAATCCACATCGATGGACGCATCCGGCGTCAGAACCGCGAAGATCAAGCCGGCTTTTTCGGCGCTCGGCAATTCGCGCAAGCCCAAGGCGGCTTTATCGACATCGCCGAATTTGGCTGGATCGGCCACGCCGATCAGCCGTCCGTCCGAGGCGTAGGTCCAGCCATGATAGGGGCAGGAAAACCGGGCGCACTCGCCGTGGCCTTCATTGGCGATCGTGGCGCCGCGGTGCCGGCAGACATTGAAAAACACCCGCGCCTTGCCGGTCTTGTCGCGCGTGATCAACAATGGCTTCCCGATCGCCTCCATAGCCTTGTAGGCGCCCGGCTCGGGCAATTCGCAGGACGCCGCCAGCACCAAAGGCAAGCGCAAAAAAATGGAATCCATTTCCCGCCGCCAGCGGCTCTCGTCCAGATAGTTCGCGGCGGGAACCTTCACCACCTTGTCGGTGGAGAAGGTACGGTCGTTTTCGACATAATCCAGCAGATGCTCGACCACCTTGCCGATTGAAGCTCGCGCCATGCAATTCCTCCGATTTTCCAGAGAGTTTTGCGCGCAAAAGGCGTTCCCGCAACTCACCGGAAGGACAGGGGCGGGCCCGACCTTTGAAGCGTTGCCCTCCGGCCCGTCCTGTGTTCATTCTTGTCTTATGTCAGCGACCGTCTCGTCTCCTCGCATTTGGCCCACCAGCCCGGCAAAGCACCAAGAACGCTATAAGGGTCAGGGCCTTTGGCTCGACAAGACGATCTATGATTGGTCGCTGGAACGGGCGGCGGCGCATCCGGATGTCACCGCCTTTCCCGGCCTTCCCCAAATTGCGACCTATGCCAGCCTGCTGGCGGACGCCGAAGCGCTCGGCGCCAGCCTCTGGGATTTGGACATCCGGCCCGGCGACGTAATCAGCTTTCAGACGCCGAACTGGGTGGAAGCCTGCGTTATCAATCTGGCCGCTGCGCTTTGCGGCTTCGTGATCAACCCGATCGTCACCATCTATCGGGATGCGGAAGTGAAGATGATGTTGGCGGATTCTGCCAGCAAAGCGATCTTCATCGCCGAGACTTACCGCAAATTCGACTATTTAGACATGATGCGCCGGCTGAAACCGTCGCTGCCGGATCTGCAGAATACGATACTGGTGCGCAGCGCAGCCGCCGAAGGAACGCTCGGTTACGAAGACCTGATACGCGCTGGCAAAGGACGCAAAGCCCCCGCCCCGCGCGTCGATCCCAATGCGATCAAACTGCTCCTCTATACGTCGGGAACGACCGGACGGCCTAAGGGCGTCCTGCACAGCCACAATAGTCTCGCCCGCGCCACGCTAGCAGGCGTGGCGCATTGGGGCATTAAAGAGGGTGACGCCATTTTGATGCCGTCGCCCGTCACGCATGTCAGCGGTTATTCAAACGGCCTGGAGCTGCCCTTTTTGGCAGGCACCCGGACGGTGCTGATGGAAGCGTGGAACGCTGACGCAGCCGTAGAACTGATTGACAAGCACCAAGTGGCGTCGACCGTGGCGGCGACGCCATTTTTGGCGGAACTCGTCAACTCGGCGCAGCGGGCGGGCTCGCGTCTGTCGAGCTTTGTGTCATTCGCTTGCGGCGGAGCAGCGGTGCCGCCCGACATTGTCCGCAACGCCAACCGCGATTTCGGGCGCTTGGTCGCCTTCCGCGTCT
>JBEVJO010000259.1:0-7285 GCA_040510175.1 Caulobacterales bacterium | reverse complement strand
CGGCGATGTCGATCTGGCGCGGCGTGCAGGAAGCCAAAGCGCGCATGGTGGAATTGCGCCCGGTTCTGATCGCGGGCTTTGGCGGCTATCCCAGCCTTCCGGCGCTGGCGGCGGCGGGGAAGCGGCCCGTGCTGATCCACGAACAGAATTCCGTGCTGGGCCGCGTCAACAAGATGTTCGCGGGGCGCGCCGCCATTGTGGCGTGCGGATTTGACCGGCTGGATGGGCTGCCGCGCAAATATCTCAAGCGCAAACGCGTCACCGGCAATCCGGTGCGTCCGCCGATCCGCGCGCTCCGCAACATTCCGTATCCGCCGATCCATCCGGGGGGCGACATTCAATTGCTGATCACTGGCGGTAGCCAGGGCGCGCGCATTCTGGGCGACGTCGTGCCCGCGGCGTGCGCGCGACTGCCGGATGATCTGCGCATGCGCCTGAAGGTGGTGCAGCAGACCCGCCAGGAACAGATCGAAGCCGTGCAGGGCGTCTACGCCAAGGCCGGAATCACTGCCGAGTGCGCGCCGTTCTTTTCCGACATGGCGGATCGGCTGGCCGCGTCGCATTTCTTTGTCGGCCGCGCGGGCGCCTCGACGCTGACGGAGTTGACCTGCGTTGGCCGTCCGGCGCTCTTCGTGCCCTTGGGCATCGCCATGGACGACCACCAGACCGCCAACGCCGCCGGCATGGTGGCGGCCGGCGCGGCCGATGCGCTCGGCGAACGCGATTTCACGCCCGATAAAGTCGCGGCCTTGCTGACCCAACGCCTCAATGATCCGGCAGGCCTTTCCGCTCGCGCCAGGAGCGCGCATGCTCTGGGCAAGCCGGATGCGGCCGACGCCTTGGCGGCGATCGCGGAGCAATTGGTCGACTCCAATGAGGTGAAATCGTGAACCGCCGCACCGTCCCCTTCGATATCGGCCCCGTGCATCTGGTCGGCATTGGCGGCATCGGCATGTCCGGCATCGCCGAAGTGATGCTAAATCTGGGCTATCAGGTGCAGGGCTCGGACTTGCGCGAAAATGCCAACACAGAACGGCTGCGCACCAAAGGCGCGACGATCTTCATCGGTCATGCGGCGGAAAATCTTGGCCGCGCCGGCGCGGTGGTGATTTCGTCGGCGGTCAAGCCCGGCAACCCGGAACTGGATGCAGCGCGCGAACGCTCGATCCCTGTGGTGCGCCGCGCCGAAATGCTGGCCGAATTGATGCGCCTGAATTGGACGGTCGCGGTCGGCGGCACGCACGGCAAAACCACGACGACTTCCATGGTCGCGGCGTTGTTGGAATCCGCCAAGCTCGACCCCACCGTCATCAATGGCGGCGTCATCAATGACTACGGCTCGAATGCCCGTGTGGGCGATGGCGAATGGATGGTGGTGGAAGCCGACGAAAGCGACGGCACCTTCACCAAGCTGTTCGCCACGGCCGCCATCGTCACCAATATGGACCCCGAGCATCTCGACCATTACGGCAATGTCGATTCCATGAAGGCGGGCTTCGAAGCCTTCGTGAACAATGTTCCGTTCTATGGCTTTGCTGTTTTGTGTCTGGATCACCACGAAGTTCAGGCCATGGTCTCGCGCATTCGCGACCGGCGCATCATTACCTATGGTTTTAATCCGCAGGCGGATGTTCGCGCCATCAATGTGCGGGCCGAGCCTAACGGGTCGCGCTATGACGTCGAACTGCGTCCCCGCAAAGGTGAGCCGGAAACCCTGATCCGTGATTTGTTCCTGCCTATGCCGGGTAAGCACAATGTCCAGAATTCGCTGGCGGCCATCACCGTCGCTTGGGAAATCGGCGCGGGCGTCGAGGCGATCCGCAAGGGCTTGAAGAAATTCGGCGGCGTGCGGCGGCGCTTTTCAGCTGCGGGCGAATGGAACGGCGTTCGCATCATTGACGATTACGGCCATCACCCGGTGGAAATTTCGGCCGTGTTGTCCGCTGCGCGCGACGTGACTCAAGGCAAGGTCATCGCCGTGGTGCAGCCGCACCGTTACACGCGTTTGCGCGATCTGTTCCAGGAATTCGCGCAATGCTTCTACGATGCGGACGCCGTGCTGGTGGCGGATGTTTATCCTGCGGGCGAATCTCCTATCGACGGCGTCAGCGCGGACTCTCTGGTCGAGGCGATCAAGCGCAGCGGCCATAAGCGCGTCGCCAAATTGGGCGCTTGGGATGAATTGCCCTTGATCGTTGCGGATGAAGCGAAGGATGGCGATCTCGTAGTGTGCCTGGGCGCGGGCGACATTACATCCTATGCGAATGGTCTGGCGGAGAAGCTGAAAGCGCTGCCGGTGGAGTAGGTCTCCGGCACTGTCGCATCAAGATAATTGCGGGCTGCTCAAATCGTCAGGCCTTTCACGACGTACTTTTTCATCAGTGTTTGATAAGGCTCCGGCCCCTCAAACGCCTTGCGCGCTTTGATGTCGAAGTTCACTAGGACGCTGTCGGTTGCGAAGAAACATTCGCCGCTGACGGAGTCGATAGCCCAGATGATGAAGCGGAACGTTTTGGGGTTCACTTCAATCAGGCCGCAATAGGTCTGTATCACGTCGCCGGCTTTGGGCCATTGACGCGGCGTGAGGCGCGTTTCGACCAATGCGCCGGAAAACACCGAATTATACCCGGACTCGCCCAGGATTTTTTCGATCTCCTTGGCAAAGGGCGCCGCTAGACCGCTCCAGCTATTGGACTGACGGCCGAGAATGAATTCGGTGCGCATGCGCCCAAGAGAATCGCATTCATGCGCCTGCTGCATTGACATTGCGACCAGAGGAACATTGAGCTCTTGCGCACGCGCCTTATTGATCGGCGTCAGCGGCGCATTCAGATCGAAGGAGCGCGCGGCGCCGTGTTTTGGAATGGCGCTGATTTGATACTGCGCCATGGCGTCGCGGGCTTTTTGCGACCAGTGAAACGGCTTGCCGGTTTTCGCTTCAACATGCTCCAGCACCACGCGATAGGTCGCCGCGATCTCCTCGCCCGCCAGACCTTTGCGCAGTTCCTGATAGAGAACGACGTAATCTTCGCCGATCTCGGCAACGCCGCCGCGCATGATGGCGAATTCTCCCGGCCGGATTTCGCGATGGCAGCGCAAGTGAATGTCGCGTGGCAATAGGGTGCTAACAGCCTCGCGGTGGAAGGCGTTTGGCAGTTTGATCGCAGCGGCGAACGGCGCCCACCCTTGTTGCGCGCGTTCGGCGTAATAGCGAACATTCATGTGGCCCAGGAAATCGCATTCCCAGGTCTCGCAACCGCCGGCCCAGAGTAGTAACGGCAAAGGCGTTTCCGTCGCAGGCTCACCCGATTTTTTCTGCGCCATACCTAAGCCGCCGTGCAGGCGCTGCAGACGCCGTGAATTTCCAGAACGCTTCGCGTGGCGCGAAAACCTGCGCCGGCCGCCTTGTCCGATATTTCATGAAAACTCTCGTGCGCGTCGAGTTCGTCGGTCGCGCCGCAACTATCGCAGATCAGGAACGCGGCCTCGCGACCGCAGCCATGCATGTTGCAGGCGACAAAGGAATTCAGGCTTTCGATGCGGTGCGCCAGGCCGACCTTCATCAAAAACTCTAGCGCCCGATAAATGGTTGGCGGCTTCGCGGGGCCGGTATCGTCGCCCAATTGCGCGAGTAGGTCGTAGGCCTTGGCCGGCCCTGGCGCGTCGAGCAACAATTCCAGCACGCGGCGGCGCAAAGGCGTGAGGCTTTCGCCAGCCTTGGCGCACAATGCCTCGGCTTCGGTCACGCAAAGCTTGTGATCATGCGCATGCATCAGATTCGCGACTCCATGGGCCTATATCTCGCAATCCTGGGGGCGAATTGGAAGGGGCGTCTGATTCAAGGCAGGATTAGGCCGCCAATCGCTAAAATCGCGATAAAGCCAGATAAATCAGGGGCAAGTCAGACCTCGCCGATCCGTTTGATTTCCCAATGCAGGTCCACGCCGAAATCCTGCAGCACCTTGGCGCGCGCCTCTTCTCCTAAGCCTTCGATATCGGCGGCCGTGGCGTCGCCGGTATTGATCAGGAAGTTGCAGTGCTTTTCGGAGATCTGCGCGCCGCCGCGCCGGTGCCCGCGCAGGCCTGCCGCGTCGATCATCTGCCAGGCGCCGCGCCCGCCGGAGGTCGCAGGATCGGGATTGCGAAACGTCGAGCCGCCGGTCTTGTCGCGGATGGGCTGCGAGTTTTCGCGCTTCTCCATGATCTCTTTCATCCGCGCCGCGATCTCTTCCGGATCGCCCGGGCGTCCGCGATAAAGCGCGCCGGTGAAGATCAAGCCTTCGGCCGCCAGACAGGTGCGATACGAAAAACCCATCTCCGCATTGGAGATCGTCACGCGCTGGCCTTCGCGGTTCTGCGCATAGGCCTCAATCAAAACGTCCTTGGTCTCACCGCCATAAGCGCCGGCATTCATGGTCAGCGCGCCGCCGATCGTGCCCGGCACGCCGCGATAAAACTCGAGCCCTGAAATCCCTGCCTTGCCGGCGGCGATGGCAACTTGCGCGTCCAAAGCCGCAGCGCCCGCAAAGATGGTGCTGTCACCGCGCGGCTCGATGCCCGCGAAGCCGCGACCTAAGCGCACGCAGACGCCGCGCACGCCGCCGTCGCGCACGATCAAATTCGAGCCGACGCCCAATGGCGTGACGGGAATGTGCGCGGGTAGAGCCTGCAAAAACTGGCTCAGATCAGCCTCATCCTCGGGCAAAAACAAAGCGTCCGCCGGGCCACCCACCCGAAACCAAGTGTAGGGCGCCAAAGCGGTATCGCGGAGGATTTGCCCGCGCGCGGCGGGAAGGGCGGACAGACTCATGAACCGGTTTTAGCGGGAAACCGCCGCGATTGTCATTGTTGCGTCACGCAGCGGGATTAGCGGAGCCTCGGCTAAGCCGGAGAGAGACGATGACGCAGCGTTTCCAGGACATTGTCGATGAGATGATCACCCGCCGCGGGTTGTTGGAAGGTGGCGCAGCGATCGGCCTCCTGAGCCTGGCGGGGCCGGTTGGCGCTGTGACGAAGGCCTCGCCGCCGAAGTTCGCGCCCGTCCCTGCGAACCTTTATGACACAGTCACGGTTCCCGCCGGCTACGAAGCCAAGACACTGATCGCTTGGGGCGATCCGTTGTTCGACAGCGTGACCGCGCCATTTAACCGCGACAAGCTTACGCGCGCCGATCAGGAAACCCGCTTCGGCTTCAACAACGATATGCTGGCCGTGTTTCCCGCCGCCTGGTCGTTCCCAACAAAAGCTACCGGCGAAGGCCGTTTCATTCTCTGCGCCAACAACGAATATTTCGACCAGACTCTGATGTTCGGCGAACGCGTGATCGATGCTGAAGGACTGGCCGCGACGACGGAGGCCGCTTACGCCGCGATGGGCGTCAGTATCGTACAGCTGGAAAACAAAGCCGGCGCCTGGAGCGTGATCAAGGACAAAGCGCCGGGGGGCGGCGCCATCAATCGACGGATCACGCCCTTTACGCCTGTGGTGTTCGACGGTCCGGCAAAGGCGCATCCCTGGATCAAGGTGGCCGGCGTCAAAGCCAATGAATTGCAAAATCTGAAATTGAATGACGGCGCCGTGGCGATCGGTACGCTGGCCAATTGCGCCGGCGGCTGGACGCCGTGGGGCACCTATCTGACCGCCGAAGAGAACTTCCAGAATTACGTCATCGCCTCGAAAAAAGTGAATGGCGCCGAGCCGAAGCTGGAGCAGGACGCGGATGTCTTTGGTTATGGCTTGAAGGATTCTTTCAAACGGCCGGGCCATCCGGCGCATCTGGATTTGACGCAAAATCCGACCGCCGCCGCGCTCTATGGCTGGATCGTTGAGATCGACCCCTATGATCCAAGCTGGATGCCGCGCAAGCGCACGGCCCTTGGCCGCAAGAAAGGCGAAGCCGCCACCACCGCTTTGTCCAAAGATGGACGTCTCGTCGTTTATTCCGGCGACGATGAACGCAATCAATTCATCTACAAATTCGTCTCATCCAAAAAATTCAATCCGAAGAACAGAACCGCCAATCGCGATCTGTTGTCCGAAGGCCAGCTCTACGTTGCGCAGTTCAACGCAACCGGCAAAGGCGTGTGGTTGAAGCTGAATGTGGCGTCCGCCAACGCCGCTTTGAAAGCGAACGGCGCGGATGAGGCGCTGTTGATCGCCGACGAAGCAGATCTGATGGTGCGTGTGCGGGTCGCGGCCGCAGCCTTGGGCGCCACGCCGATGGATCGTCCCGAAGACGTCGAATGCCCGGTCGATGCGAAATTCAATTCCAGCGGCATCGTGCTCGCCGTCTGCACCAACAATTCCGACGCTAAGGCGAATTCGCCGGCCAATCCACGCCGCGGCGCGGACTCCGAACCCAACGTCACTGGCCATATCGTGCGCATCGACGAGAGCGGACAAGATCCCGCCGCGACGTCTTTCCGTTGGGACATTTTCGCGCTGGCCGGCGATCCGGTTTCGGCGGACGCCAAAGGCGACGGCAAGTCCAAACCGCCGGTGGGCGCTTGGATCGGCGGCGCGCCGAGCTTCAAGGGCGACCGCTTCGCTTGTCCGGATAACATTGCTTTTGATGGGCAGGGCCGCGTCTTCATCGCCACCGACGGCTCGCCAAGCGTGTTCGGCGATTGCAATGACGGCGTGTTGGTGACAGCGGTCGCAGGCGCTGGGCCGCGCCTAGTGCAGCGTTTCCTGACCGGTCCGGTGGGCTGCGAGATCTGCGGACCGCTGCTCGCGCCGGATGCGCGCACTTTTTTCTGCGCCATCCAGCATCCGGGCGAATCCGATACGAACGACAAGAATTTCTCTGGCGCGTTGTTCAGCGGCGACCGGCAACGGCCATTTTCGTCTTGGCCAGACGGCGGCGAAAGCTGGCCGCGCCCAGGGGTTGTCTATGTGCGCCGTATCGATGGCGGCCGTATCGGCGGGGATTGATCGCTCCGCCCGGCGCACTCTATGTCTGGGCGCGTGACCTCCGCCAGCCTGCCTGCGCCCCCGATTGCGCCCGAGCCCGAGAATTGCTGCCGGCGCGGCTGCTCGCCGTGCATCTTCGATTATTACCAAGCCGCGTTCGACAAGTGGGAAGACAAAATCCGGGCGCTGGGATTGTCGCCTGAGGACGTGCTGGCCTCGACCGGCGCAACACGCGCTTCCCGCCCGCCTTTGTCATCACTCTGAAGACGCCGGCACGCGCAAAGCAATACCGAGGCCGGGAACCTAAATCTGCGGCTCTGTTGCGCTCGAATTCGCCGCTGCGCGCGGACGTTTGAGGCGCCGGCGCCCGCGC
>JBEVJO010000258.1:0-3680 GCA_040510175.1 Caulobacterales bacterium | reverse complement strand
AGGCAATGCCGGATTGCCTCACGGTCGGCCAATTGGGCCTCAAACGTCGTTACCGAATAAATCAGCCATGATGTTGCGTCCTCAAACAATCAGCCCGTTCTTTTTCCCAGAGCCAGCGCTTCATCGACGATGAGAATGCCAGATCGTTCCCGATCCAAAAATCTGTCTTCATCCGCGCGAATTTCCGCGCCACGCTCAGGGTCCATCGCAATGGCGATCATCGCTTCGAACGCGGCGCGATCGTCGAACCATAATTCCGAGAACACATCAAAAGCGGGAATGGCTACGACCGGCGGCAGCATCACTCCGCCATCATTAATATAATTCCGCCGGTGTTCCTTGATCTGCGGAAACAAGCGCATCGCCAATGGGACGTGACGGTTTTCGTAATGGTCGCGAAACGCCGCGGGACTCATTCCCGGCTTGCGGCAGATGCAAGCGATGATCTTGAACATAAGCGCCTCCTATTCCGGCCAGCGCGGCCAGTCGCGCATTTCGCTAAAGTCCGCGCCACGCCGTCCCGGCCGGTGATAGGCGGGCTCCAATTTCAAGAAGTCGTCGGCGGGATCGATTGTTCGCGTCCAATCAGCGATCTCGCGCCGCTTGGCGATGCGCCAGTCGCCATTCCGGCAGGCATATTCGTCGACATAGCGGCCGCCAAAGATCATGTCCTTGTCGGCGCCGTTCAATGGAATGCGATGATAGGCGATGAAATAAACCTCGCCAGAGGCGCGATCGCCGTCGATCGTCAATTGCACTTGCCCGATCATATGATGGGTATAGGCGCAGCCCGCCAAGCCGCCCTGCGCGAAGGCGACATAATGGTCCGGCGCGCCTGCGAAGGGTCCGCAATCGACATAGGCGTCATCGTGAAACGCCGAACGCTGCTGCGCCGCATCCAATCGGTCCTGACCGCGCATATAGCGGCAGACGCAATCCACTATGTCGCGCCTGGCGACGTAATCGCGCATCGCCGCTTCCATATCGAACGCGCCGCGCCCGCTCATCCCTTCAGACTCGATTTTGCGGGATGGAAAACGTGCTCGGTGTTCCAGATTTCCTGTATCTCGATCACGTTGCCATCGGGGTCGCGCCCATAGGTCGCCGCCATGCCGCTCTCCGGATCCCGGACTGGCGGATGGTGAAACCGCATACCGGCCGCCTTTAGGCGCTCGTATTCCTTATCGATGTCGGTCACATCCAGTGCGAAATGGGTATAACCGTGATCGCAAACCGGACGGTTCGGATCGCCAGGCTTGGGCGCCGGCGTGTGATACTCAAAAACCTCTATATAGAGATTTCCCGCCCGCAGCATGATCTGACGGCAGGAGGAATCGCGCAGGCCGACAATGCTGTCGATCAGCGCGCTGCCGCGCGGCCAGCCGCCTGTCCACTCAACTTCTGCAAAGCCGAGCGCATTGACATAAAAGTTTCGCAGCCGGTCCAGATCGGGCGTCGATAACGCGACATGATGCAGGCCGTTGATCATCTTTATTCGTCGCCGACATAGAGCGAAATCATTTCATGCAAATGGCGCAAGCGGCTTTCTTGGTATTGCGCCAGCAAAAGCTCGTCACGCTCGAGGGTCTTCATGCCCTTCTGCTGGCGCCCTAGATTGCCCGTGTCCTGATCGTAGGTGACGCCAAAAAACCTATCGAAGCCCTTTGCCGCGCTCAACTCCGTGTAGCTCATGTCACCCATTTCGAACACTTCCGCCGCCGGCGGCCGTTCGGTTCCTTCGGGATATTCGAGCAGCACATAAAGATCAAAGATGCAGGTGTCGGGATCGTTTCCGTTTGGCCGGAAGCGATACACGGTCGGCACGCCGAGACCATCAAACAACACCATGTTCGGGAACAGCGTATATTCGACCGAGTCGAGCGCCTCCACATCCGAGAATTGAGAATAATCGCGGCCCATTGCGGCAGCGCGCTGCTGCCGGACCAGATTCGCTGCGAACCGCCGCGCGGTTTGGCCCTCCGGCAGCTTTGGCGCCGGCTGCCCGCTCCAGAATATTTTGAACAGCTCCTCCAGCACATCCTGCTCGCTCAAGGATTCCGCTATGTGCGGACTCTGCACGCCAAAAGCGTGCATGAAACGTGTGACATGCGGGGTATCTGGAAAAATATCGTATTGCGCATTGGCGTCGTTGGTAAAGCCGACCGACCATGCGTGCGTTTCGACCGAGTGATAGGCTTCCAAAAAAGCCTCTATGCAGGCCTTCCAATTGGCCGGCAGAATTTTTCGGAAATAATGCGCCATGTATTTGCTGGCGAAGAAATCGCCTGAAACAGCACGCTGCAGAACGCCCATATATTCTTCCAGCGGCGGCGCTTTGGAATCCATATTGATGAAGACAAAACCGCCCCAGCGCCCCACGCGCGCTTCAGGCAGGCGCATTTTCGCTTCTTGAATCTGCGGAAAGTCCCAGCGGCACGGCACCTCCTTTAGCGCGCCATCCAGCGACCAGGTGAAACCATGAAATGGGCAGCGGAACTGGCTTACGCTGCTGGAACCATCGCAAAGCCGGGTGCCGCGATGAAGACACGCATTACGATAGGCGCGAATTTCGTGCGGCGCAGCGCGCGCCACGATGTAGCTATGCTCGGCAAGGTCATAAACGATATAGTCGCCGACTTCCGGGATCTCCTCTTCCCGGCACGCCATCTGCCAGGTGCGCGTCCACATTCGATCGACTTCCAGCCGGTGAAACGCCGGATCGACATAGCGGCGCTTGGGAACGCCTTTCACGCTTTTGGCCTTGGGGAAGCTGTCCCGAATGATCTGCGGCGCAGACACGCCATCATTCGAAATCAGTCTCTGATAAACTTTAGACGGCTCTTCGTCTGGCAGCGCCGCTGTCCCTGGGCGGCTCAGGGTGTCGATATGCCACTTGGCCACGTTGTTGCTCCATTAACTTGAAAGATAATCCGCGCCCGGCGCCGCACCCGTTCCGGTCGCGAGACAGCGGTCGATCTCGGCAAATGTGTCTCACTGGCTCCAGGGACGCTGAGGCGGCTCTACGCTAGTTCACCTTCTAGCTTTTTCGATGCGGCGAAACAAAAAGCGGTCACGGTGATGGGTTGAATTTTTTTATATGTTTTGATTTTTTTAAACTCTTTTCAGAGCCGTCTCCGCAAGGAGCGCGTGACCCAGTTAGCGGTCAGAACAATTTACTCGTGCTGCAAGTTGGAGCGATCGGCAGCATCTGACACGGTAGTAATGCAAACAAGCGCTGTTCGATCCAAAATTCAGGTGAGCCGTAGATGGCTAGGTCAGTTAGTGTCGAAGATTACGACACCTGTTGTCCAAGCACGGGCACGACCGCATAAACAGACGCTTCCGCTCTTCGCGATAGTTTGAGCCTGGCTAAGGCGCGAGGCTTGGCAATAAGGTGACGCAAGGCCCCCGCGCGCGTTTTTTTGTCCTATCGGACTTTTTTTGACCTCCCGCAGTTAGATGCGCGAGGTAGACCTAGGGGTGAACACTAAGCACCCCTCGCGCAGCAAAGCCGGTCAACTTGTCCGCGCCTTCGTTGATCAAAGTGTTGTCCATGCCCGCCTGCGGAAGGACTCCGGATTTAGCTATGATAGGGGGACTGTAAAGCAGAACGTGGGCTGAAGAAGGAACGCAAGCCAAGATCGACGGGACCGCTCGTTCCCGGTATGCCCAAGAAAATT
>JBEVJO010000257.1:0-3801 GCA_040510175.1 Caulobacterales bacterium | reverse complement strand
CATCTTGCCCAGCACCGGCACCGGCCATTCGACCAGTCCGCAGACTTCGTCCAGCAAGCCTGGGTCTTCGACCATTTCCAGACCGGCGTCGGCGCAGAGCTTTTTGGCGCGCTCCAAGATCAGGGCCTTGCGTTCGGCCGCATCCAGCACCACCCACGAGGCGCGCAGCTTGGCGGCGTAATCTTCAAAGTCCGAAACATCGAAGCTGGACGGCGCATGAAAACGGTGCCCGCGCGTCAGGCGTCCGGCTTTGATGCCGCCGATCTCGGACTCCACCACCTTGCCGTCGAAAATCGCCACGACCGATTGCAGCGGCCGCACCCAGTAAAAGTCGGACGTACCCGAGCGCATGCTCTTCGGCCACGGGAAGCTTTTCGCGACCACAGGCAACGCTTCGGCCAGAATGTCGGCCGTCAGTCGTCCGGGCTTGTCGATCTTGGCGACATAGAACGCGCCTTTCGGATCGTCCTGCACCACGGCCTGATCGATCGATGACAGACCCGCCGCCTTCAGAAAGCCAGCCAGCGCCTGTTCCGGCGCGCCGACGCGCGGCCCTTTGCGCTCTTCCTTCAAATCCGGCGTGCGCTCCGGCAGACCTTCGATCACAACCGCCAACCGGCGCGGTCCGGCGAAGGCTTTGGCGCTCTCGCCCTTCAGTCCCGCCTCTTTCAGCTGGACTTCCAACAAGCGCAGCAAATCCTCCGCTGCGCGGCCTTGCATGCGCGCGGGGATTTCTTCGGAAAAAAATTCGATCAAAAGCTGCGGCATCAATCCATCAATCCAAGGCAGGTTTCACGCCCACCGCGCGCGCTGCCTTTAGCAAATCGTCGTCCAGGCTGGCCAGCATGGCGCCGCGCCGCATGGCTAATTCCAGATAGGCCGCGTCATAGACGCTGAGTCCATGCTCCTTTGCGAGCGACCAGGTGGTTTCAAAGGCTTCGACATGGGTGCGGTCGTCGATGAACAGGTCCAGATCGGCCGTGTCCGCCAGCATGACCTGCGCTTCAGCCTCCGTTATGCGCTTGGGCCGAACCGCTCGCGACAAGGAATGCGCGACCTCAAGATGGAAGTGCGCCGGAACCCACGCGCCCTGCCGCGCCGATCCTCGGATCAGCGCCGTCAATTCCGGCGTGCTTTCGTCAGGAAACAACCAAGCCAACACGACGGACGCATCCACGATTGTGGAGGTCAATATTTTCGCCCCTCGTCGCGGAATGCTTTCCAGTCTTTCCAGGTGAGGCCGGTTGGTTTCATTTTTGAAGTGCGCTCAATAATACGTTCCGCCGCCGCAATCGCCTTAGCGCGGGGATGCCGTGGATCGCCGGGCGCATACTCCACCGGCGCCTCGTCCAGCGGAGTCAGTTTCGCCACGGGTTTGCCGCGCCGCGTAATGGTCACGGTTTCACCCTTCTCCACGCGATCAAGCAGTTGAGATAAATGTGTTTTTTCTTCAAAGGCGCCAATTTCGTCCATGGTCGAACCTACTCCCGTCAACTAGTTTCTTCAACAAACCAGTTGGTTGCGCCTACAGCCCCTTATGCGTCCCGTCGCACAAAGGCGCGCCCTTGCTGTGCTTGCATTGGCAGAAATAGGCGGTCTTGGTTTCGGGCGCCGTCCAGGCCATCGGTGTGAAGGACGTGTCCTTATGCGAGCCATTGCAGAAAGGCTGGTTGGCCGACTTGCCGCAGGTGCACCAATAATAGGTCTTACCCGCCTCGACCTCGACCGGCGTTGGAAACTTGGCGGCGATCACTGGTTGGTCGGTCATTCTCGTTCCCCCTTCTCCCAGGCCTCGGCGCAGCCCTTCGCCAAGGTGCGCACGCGGCCGATATAGGATTGGCGCTCAGTGGGGCTCACCACGCCGCGCGCGTCGAGCAGATTGAAGAGGTGGCTGGCCTTCAGCGCGTAGTCGAAGGCGGGCAAAGGCAGCGGCTTGAAGTCCGGGTTCTGGTTTTCGCCGTCCAAGCCCAGCAGCTTCTTGCACTGGATTTCGGCGTCACCAAACCAGCGCTCAATCATCTCCGGATCGGAGCGTTCGAAATTGAAGGTCGAGCCCTGGCGTTCGTTTTCCAGGAAGACGTCACCATAGGTCACCGGCGAGGCGCTGTCCGGATCGTTGAACGGCATGTCGTAGACGCGGTCATAGCCCAGCACATACATCGCCAGGCGCTCCAGCCCGTAGGTCAGTTCGCCCGACACCGGGCGCACGTCCAGACCACCGACCTGCTGGAAGTAGGTGTATTGGCTGACTTCCATGCCGTCGCACCAGACTTCCCAGCCGAGGCCCCAGGCGCCGACGGTCGGGTTTTCCCAATCGTCCTCGACAAAGCGGATGTCATGCAGCAGCGGATCGATGCCGATGGCGGCGAGGCTGTTGAGATAGAGGTCCTGCAGGTCGGCGGGGTTCGGCTTTAGGATCACCTGATACTGATAGTAGTGCTGGAGCCGGTTCGGGTTCTCGCCATAGCGGCCGTCCTTGGGACGGCGTGACGGCTGAACATAGGCCGCGCGCCAGTGCTTCGGCCCGAGCGCGCGCAAGGTCGTCGCCGGGTGCAGCGTCCCCGCCCCGACTTCCATGTCGTAAGGCTGCAGGATGACGCAGCCCTGCGCCGCCCAATAGTTTTGCAAAATCAGGATAATGTCTTGAAAGCAGCGGGGCTTGGCGTAGGTCTGCACCATCGGCTTCGCGCCGGGTTTCAGGCCAGGTTTTCCATTACTCTTCGCCGCGCCGGCCATTGTTACGTCCACTCTACAGTTCGCGGCGGACCCTAAAGCGCTTCCCGAAATCTTGGAAACAAGTTTTCGATCAAGAGCGCTGCAATCACGAACGGCGAGCGCAGCAGGCGATCAGGCCCGCCATAATCGGCTTCGCGAGCTTGAAAAGCTTAAGTTTGGGAGCCCCACTCGTCCTGGGGGGTCAGCTTTTCCTTGCGCATGAAATAGAGCGCGGCGCCGCCCAAACAGGCGCCTGCGGCAAAGACGAGAAAGCTGATGATCGCAAGCAGGATTAGCATGATGCTCATCCGTTCACTCCCCCACGGACCGAACCCAAAAGCTTAAAGATTCCCTAACTCAAGGACGCGCATCAAACAAGGGCGCCAATGCACTTTCTCCGCGCAACGCCGCTTCTACCTGTGGCGTATGCTTCTCCGGACTGTCGTCGTGCAGCGTCAGGCCGGGCAAAAAGCGTGCAGGACCGCGCGATCCCTTGGTCGCGCGGATGATTATGCGCTTCGCCGGTTCACCGGCATGCGGGTGCAAAGGCAGGATCGCAATGTCGCCGGCGCGGCCATCAAGCGCGATCAAAATGTCCTTCAAGCGATCGGCGCGATGGATCACATAGAGATAGCCGCCGGCCCGCGTGATGCGCGTCATGAAGCGCGCCCATTGATCAAAAGGCCGGTCCGTCATCAAGGCCGCGGCTTTGGCCGCCGATGGCGTGCGCAAGGACCGCGGATCGTCAAAGAAAGGCGGATTGGAAAAAGCGACGTCGTAGGTGCCGTAATCCAGATCGAGCGGCGGACGGGCGATATCGCCCTGCACCACGCGCACCCGGTCGGACAAACCGTTCTCGGCGGCGTTGGCCTGCGCCAAGGCGGCGATCGTGGGATCCTTTTCCATGCCGGTGAAGCGTGCGCCCGGCAGTCTGGCCGCCGCGCATAAAAGAGCTGCGCCTGCGCCGCACCCAGCTTCAAACATCATGGGCTAGGCCGGGGAGACGATCGCCGCCGCCAAAAACGACGCCAGCAAAACGGGGGCCAAGCCGGCGCGATAGCCTTTGGCGGGCTGCGGCAACGTAAC
>JBEVJO010000256.1:0-2869 GCA_040510175.1 Caulobacterales bacterium | reverse complement strand
GCACGTTCTGAGCGTCCTTCAATCGCGCCGGCGCGCCTTTATCGGAAAAGAACAGCGGGTGGTCCGCCGCGTCGATCACGGCGCTATAATCGAACCCGTCGGCCGCGAAAAAGAACTTACCGATATTGTCGGCAGCCCAGGCCCGGTCGAACGTGTTGTCCAGATTGGCGACGGCGTCGTCCCAGCTGGTTTGCGGGACGACTTGAGCGGCGACTTCGGAAATGATCCCATGCACGCCGTTGCCAACAAGGCGCTGCTCACGCGCCTTCGAGGCAGCATCCATCTGCGCCGGCAGTGCGATCAACAAAGCGATCAGCGACGCCAAAGACAGAAAAATGCTCGCGCCAAGCACGAACAGTGACGCTGGAATGCGTTGCTTCCCCACCGAGGTCCGCCTTTTTGACCTAATTCCGGTCTGTATACGGACAAGGCAATAAGAATTCGCAAATGCGCGCACACCGGGTGTGTGCGCTACAATCTGCGTTAATGGACAGTTACCGAAACTGAAAAGTGATTTAGCCCGCGACCGGGGCTAGCGCCTTGGCGGATTGCACTTCCAGCGTCCGCCCAATGGCGTAAAACCTTTCGCGACGGTGCAGTTTTAATTCGTCAGCGGACAGTTTCGACAACGCGTCCAGCTGCTTCTCGATGGCGTCGCCCAGAGACGCAATGGCCGCGGGTGCGTTCCGATGCGCGCCGCCCAACGGCTCCGGCACCACTTCGTCGATGACGCCAAAGTTCTTCAAATGCTCAGCCGTGATCTTCATCGCTTCGGCCGCATCGCGCGCGCGCGCAGAGTCACGCCACAGAATTGACGCAGCACCTTCCGGCGAAATCACGGAATAAATCGCGTGCTCGAACATCAAAATGGAATTGCCCGCCGCGATCGCCAGCGCGCCGCCCGAACCGCCCTCGCCCACGATGCACGACACCATAGGCACGCCCAGGGTCAGGCAGCGCTCGGTCGAGCGCGCAATCGCTTCGCCTTGGCCGCGCTCTTCTGCGCCGGCGCCGGGAAACGCGCCCGCCGTATCCACCAAAGTGATGACCGGCAATTTGTAGCGATCGGCCATATCCATCAGGCGAACCGCTTTGCGATACCCTTCTGGACGCGCCAAACCGAAATTGTGTTCTACCCGCTCCGCAGTGGTGCGGCCCTTTTCGTGCCCGATAATCATTGCTGGCCGTCCGCGGAAACGGCACAGGCCCCCAAGCAAGGCAGCGTCTTCGCCAAACTTCCGGTCGCCGGACAGCTCGACATAATCGGTGGTCAGTGCAGAGACAAAATCAGCAAAATGTGGACGCTCAGGATGGCGCGCCACTTGGGTTTTCTGCCAAGCGTCCAGATTGCCGTAGAGGTCCTGCAGGCCGCGCGTCGCCTTCTTTTTCAGGCGCGCGATTGCGTCGGCCATGGAGGCCGCGCCTGACTTCTGCGCCAGATGCGAGAGCTCCTCGACCTTCTCTTCGATCTCGGCGATCGGCTTCTCGAAATCGAGATAGTGGCGCTTGGCGGCCTTCATCACTCAACTAGCGGCTAGGGCCCGCCCCTTATTAATGGTGTTGCGGAAACTAGGGGCGGCGTGAGCAAGCTGCAAGACTTGGAAATATTTCGGTATTGTAATGAATGACGCTGTCTGGAGAAAGCCTATTCGGCCTGCGCGCATTTTTCCGGCATTGTATTTCAAGGACTTATGACCTGTCCCAGCTGTTCGCACTCACCATTGCGTGCACCCAGGCCAAACTGCGCAGCTTGCTATCCACAAGCCATATCGACGCATCGCGTCGAATTGCAGGCCTAAGCCGCTTAGCGCGCCTTGCGCAGCGAACGCCCGATTACGGCAGCGCCCCTACTTCTCCGGTTGCGCATGTCTCTGATGCGCTGCGACAAACGATCGCCCGTAAAGGGCGGCGGCGCGTCGGGGCAGAGCTCCGTCGCGGCAGCCACCTTGCTGGTGAGGCTGCCCGTTAAATGCACCTGCACGCCGGGGCTATAACGCCGCACCCAGAGCGCCAAGCCGAAGCCATTGATTGGGCCAGCCAATTGCGCATCGGATAATAAGATATTGATGGAGGGACCTTTTTGGAGAACCTCTTTGGCCTCGTCTGAACCCGCCGCCTCGATAACGATGAAGCCGCAGGCACGCAGGTGTTCAGCAATCGCTAGCCGGATCAACACATCGCGTTCAACCAGCAACACTACTCGAGGATTATCTTTCGACATCGGCTTAGCGTTCTACGAACTGCTCCCTGAGCCGCCTAATGCGGCCTTCCCATGAATGCCGATGCCCCTCCGAATGTTCCATCTCATTAAAAACTGCTTAGATAAGGGCGACTTGGACTACTCAGCGTGGCGCGGCCGCGCGGCGGAACCAAACGCGCCTTGGCGCATTAGGCGATATATGGTCCTCGGGAGGGGGGCAATCATGTGTCCAGATGTGCAAGATGATCCAATCTTTTCCGACGGGGGCGAACGGGCTCCCGTGATTTTAGTCGTCGAGGACGAAGTTCTCGTGCGCCTGGACATCGCCGAATATTTGCGCGGCGAAGGCTACACTGTGCTTGAGGCGGCCTCCGGCGATGAGGCCCTAACCGTGTTTGGCGCGGTCGATGAGGTCGACCTGGTGTTTAGCGATATCAATATGCCAGGCGCGTTGGACGGCAAGGCCCTGGCGATCTGGCTCAGCGAAAACAATCCGCAAATTCCGGTGATCTTGACGTCCGGCATTCAAGCATCCTTGCAAGACGCCAAGACCGCCTGCCCCACGATCGCGGCGACGTTCGACAAGCCCTACAGTCAGGCGGCCGTGGCCGACCAAATCCGCGCCCAATTGGCGCTCAGCAGCGCTGCGCGCGCAGGCGGCGCCTAGGA
>JBEVJO010000255.1:0-6715 GCA_040510175.1 Caulobacterales bacterium | reverse complement strand
AACGGAAATCTCGCTGGCCTGTATCGCGTTGAGCAGGGTGGGCTTTGGTATGCGATGACGCAATTCGAGCCGGTGGACGCGCGCCGCGCTTTCCCAAGCTTTGACGAGCCTGCATTCAAAACGCCATTCAAAGTTTCAATTACGGCCCCCGCGGGGCTGACCGTGGTTTCAAATGGCTTGGAGACGAAGAAGGAAAGAACGGCCGAGGGCTGGGAGCGGCACGAATTCGCCGAGACGCCGCCTTTGCCGACCTATCTCATCGCCATGGCGGTCGGACCCTATGACGTCGTCGAAGGCGCGGCCATTCCAGCAAATGGCGTGCGCCGCGCAGCCCTGCCATTGCGCGGGATTGCAACCAAGGGAAAGGGCCCGCAGCTCGCCTATGCCCTGAACCATATCGCGCCGGTCGTGAATGCGCTCGAAGGCTATTTCGGTACGCCTTATCCATTTTCGAAGTTGGATGTGATGGCGGCCCCGGACTTTGAAAGCGGCGCCATGGAAAACGCCGGCCTGATTACCTTCCGCGAGCCGCTTCTGCTGCTCAGCGATACTTCTGGCGTCAGCCGGAAGCGCGACTTCTTGTTGGTGATGTCGCACGAACTCTCGCACCAATGGTTCGGCAATCTGGTGACGCCGCAATGGTGGGACGACATCTGGTTGAACGAAGCCTTCGCCTCCTGGATGGAGGCGAAGATCGCCAATCAGGTCGATCCATCCGGCGACTACCTGCGCGGCACCCAACGCGCTGCCTTGCGCGCCATGCGAATCGACGGTTTGTCCGATGTCCGCCGCGTGCGCGAACCCGTCTTGCGGACCGAGGACATCGAAGACGCCTTTGATTTTATCACATACGAAAAAGGCGCTGCGGTGCTCGCTATGTTCGAACGCTATTTGGGCGAAGCGGCGTTCCGCGAAGGCGTGCGCCGGCACATGGAACGCTTCGCGCGCGACTCCGCAACCGCCGATGATTTCTTCCAATCTTTGGCGCAAGGCGCACAGCGTCCCGAAGTGGTGCCAGCCTTCAAATCCTTCGTCGACCGCCCGGGCGTTCCCATCGTGGGCGGCGAGGCCGATTGTACGGATCCGCTCAGCGGCCCGCAAATCATCATGCGTCAAGCGCGCTATGCGCCATTGGGCTCCAAGATTACGGTCGGCGAACCGTGGATCATTCCAGCCTGCGTCGCGGGCATGTCGGATCGCGGGCGCCAGGAGACCTGCGTCCTTCTGGACCGGTTGGAGCAAAACACGCCCGTTCCGACTTGCCCGAAGGCGGTGATCCCCAATGTCGGCGGGGTCGGCTATTACCGGCTGGCGTTGAATTCTGAAAACGCAGAAGCATTGCTCGGCATGCGGGGCGCTATGTCGCCCGGTGAAATTCTGTCGCTCACCGAAAGCCTCGACGCCGCCTATAGGAGCGGCACGCTCGACGGTGCGACCTACCTGAAGGGGATGCGCAGTGCGGCGGCGAGCCCCTTATGGGATGTCGCGGCTTTTCCGGCTGGTTATTACACGCGCTACGGGGCCAAAGGCGCGCTTGAAACCATGGTCGAGTCTGTGGCGCCGGATGCCCGGGCGGACTTCGCGACCATCATTCGCGCCATGTATGCGCCGCGCCTGCAAAGTGCGCCAGTTGTGCAGGACGATTCCACCGCGCTGCTGCGCAAGGCCGCCGTGCAAGCGGTTGCGATTCAAGGCAGAGACCCTGCGTTACGCCAGTCCTTGATTGAAAGCGTGCTGCCAGTTCTCGGGTTTCCCGCGCCGGAGAGCGGCGCTGCGCCTTTGGACGAGGATTTGCGGGAGGCGGCGCTCATCGCGGCGATTCAGGATCGCGGCAAGCCCGTGTTGGACGCCGTTTTCATCGTCTTGAAGAACGCTGCCGACCAAAGTTTCCGCCGCGACGCGATCGAAGCTTTGGGTGAAGTGCAGGACCGCATCCTCATCGACCAAGTGTTGCGATCGGCGCTCAGCGACACGCTTTCAGGCGCGGAGAGCTACGACTTGATCTCAGTCCTGATGAGCAATCCGGCGGCGCAAGATCTCACATGGGTTTGGCTCAAGAAGAATTATTCGGCGTTTGCGCAGCGCACGCCGGAATTCCGGAAAGCCGAAGCGCCGTCGCTTATGCGCCGGATGTGCTCGACGGACGCCGCCGCTGACGTCGATCGCTTCTTCCAGAAGAACGCGACGAACTTCAAACCCAGCCGCCGCGTCGTCGCCATGACCGTTGAGGAAATTCAGCTCTGCGCGAGCTTGCGGCGCGCCAGGAGCGCGGACTTGAAATCCGCGCTCGCAGCCGCCGCGGCAGAGATCAATGGCGCATCGTCTAGCGCAACGGTTCCGCCAGTCATCGGGCAAACGACAAAGCCAAAACCGGCGGCAAAGCCCATTGCCGACGCACAGCCTACAGCGACGGAAAACAGCGCTACGCCCTGACGGGCGGCGCCGTCTGTTTCAGTAAGTCTTCCAAGACGCCGAGCATGCGCGCGATGTCCCGCGACCGCGACAGCCGGTGATCGCCGTCCTTGATGAGGATGGTTTCGACATCGCCGCCTGAGAGCCTCTCGGCTGTCAGCAAGGCGTGGCGCCAGGGGACGTCCGGATCTTGCTGCCCCTGCAGAATGCGCACCGGTGCGCCGATAGCGATCGGAGCATCCAATAGCTGATGCTTGCGGCCGTCTTCGAGGAGGGCGCGCGTAATCGGATAAGGCGCCTCATATTGCGACGGACGCATCCAAAAACCCTGCTCGGCGATTTGCCGTTTGGCCTCAGCGTCCAGGCCCGGCTCCATCAATTTGGCGGTGAAGTCGGTGGCCGGCGCAATCAGCAATAAAGCGGCGATGCGATCGGCGCGCGCCAAGGCGGCGTGAAGCGCCAGCCAGGCGCCCATCGACGAGCCGATCAGCAAAAGCGAGCCGCGCGGTGCGATCTTGTCGATCACGTCCAGCGTATCGCGCCGCGCCTGGCCGATGGTGAAGTCCTTGAATTCCCCGTCCGATGCGCCGTGGCCAGAATAATCGAAACGCAGAAACGCTTGGCCACGCTTTTTGGCCCAGGCCGCCAGCGCCTCAGCCTTCGTGCCGGTCATGTCTGACTTGAACCCGCCGAGCCAGACCAAAGCCGGATTCGCGCCATCCTGCAGACTGTAGCGAAGCGTAGGTCCGGACACGCGCTCCAGTTTTTGCTGCCCGATGGCGGCCATTTAGCTTTTCCTCCGGTTCTGGATATAAGGCGATTGGTATCTGATTCTTTGGGTAGTTTGCGGCGACGGACGTCTTGATCACGGTACTGCAAATCATACCCGAATTATCGGCCGGAGGGGCCGAACGGACCACAATCGAGGTGGCGGAGGCCGTCCACGCCAGCGGCGGCCGCGCTTTGGTGGCGTCGGCTGGGGGGCGGCTGGAGGAAGAACTCCATGCCGTCGGCGGCGAACACGTCTGGATGCCGCTGAAAAGCAAGAACCTGTTCGTGATGCGGCGCAACGCGCAGCGCATTGAAAGCTTGGCCGATTCGATGAAGGTGGATTTGATCCATGCCCGTTCGCGGGCGCCGGCCTGGAGCGCCTATTGGGCGGCCCGCAGGGCGCGGCTTCCCTTCGTCACCACCTATCACGGCATTTACAATGGTAAGTCCGCGCTGAAGCGGTGGTACAATTCCGTGATGGCGCGTGGCGATGCTGTGATCGCCAATTCCGAATTTACCGCGGAGCACCTCATTCAAGAGCACCGGGTCGATCCCGCAAAAGTCAGCGTTATTCCGCGCGGCGTGGATTTGCAGAAATTCGATCCGGACGCGGTGTCCCAAGCGCGGGTGGCGGCGGTGCGCGAATCCTGGGGATTGGCCGACAGCGACGAACGCCCCATCGTTCTACATGCCGCGCGATTGACCCGGTGGAAGGGGCAAACCCTGGCCATCGATGCCGCGGTGCGGCTGCGGCGAAACGGTTCTCGCCCGTTCGTGCTGGTTTTCGTCGGCGATTCCCAGGGGCGCGAAGCCTATGTTCGCGAACTCGCCAAACAAATACAGGACCACAACCTGAGCGATGGCAGCATTTTGATCCCAGGCCATTGCGCGGACATGCCAGCCGCTTTGAAGGCGGCGTCGATCGTAATCCAGCCATCATTGGAGCCGGAAGCCTTCGGCCGCTCCGCCGCGGAAGCGCAGGCCATGGGCGTGCCGGTGATCGCGGCGGCGCATGGCGGCCTGGTGGAGGTGATCAGCGACGGGGCGACCGGCTTGCTGGTGCGCCCGGACGACGTGGAGGCCCTTACGGGGGCGCTAAACCGTCTTTTAAACCTGGAATTCGAAAAATGTGGGCCCATGGGCCGCGATGCAATGTTGCGCGCGCGTCGGCTTTTCGCCAAAGAATCGCTGCAAGAAGCAACTTTAAGCGTTTACATGAAGCTCCTTGGGGAACGCGCTTGAGCGACGCAACGTCCGCCAATCCGCGCGCCGCGATCAAACCCGCTCCGGCGGACGCCCGGAATGTGCTGGTGATCCGGGCAGGGCCGCTGCCGGGCTTTTTGCAGGCGCTTGCGGCCGCCAAGGCAATCCGCCAACACCATGTGCAAGCGCGGGTTACGCTTTTGACCACGCCCGAATTCGCGAAACTTGCCGAAACCTGCCCCTATTTCGATGAAATCGACACCGAGGGCCGCCCCGGCGTCGATCCGGCCGCCTTCACCAAAATGGTGCAGCGCCTGCGCAAGAACAAATACGACATGGTCTATGACCTGCAGGGGGGCAACGAAACCAACCGCCTGTTCCAATTGCTGCGGCCGTTTCCGCCGAAATGGTCCGGCGCGGCGGATGGAGCCTCGCACCGGTTTAACCCGCCCAACGCCGCCGCCATGCATCCCTTGGATCGCCTGGCCGCGCAATTGACGGAAGCCGGCATTGGGCCGCCGGATGGCTATGCGCCGGGCCAATCGCCGATCCCAGATTTGTCCTGGGTGCGTTCGGCCTTACGCAATACGCCGCGTCTGCGCCCATCGCATTTTGGCCTGTCTGGACCGTTTATCTTGCTTTCCCCGGGTGGCGCGGAGAAGGGCGATAAACGTTGGCCCACGGTCCAATATTCGGCGCTGGCGGCGCTGATTCTGGAGCGCGGCTTTTCGCCGGTGATTACCGGCGCGCAGGAAGAACGCGGCCTGGGCGCCGAGATCGCCGGCGCCGACGGCCGCATCAAGAACGTGATCGGCCGGGCCGACATCTTCCAACAGATCGCCTTGGCGGAAGACTGCAATTTCGCGGTGGGCGAGGAAACGGACCTTATGCACCTGGCCGCCGCCGCTGGGGCGCCGCTCCTTTTGTTCCTGCCCAGGGGCGCCGATCCCACCCGGCAGGGACCCCGCAGCCGCCACGGCGCCGTTAATTTCGTGGTTGATGATTTCAGAAGATTGTCGCCCGAGGAGGTCGACAGGGCGCTTCTCAATCTCGGCGCTTATGTCCGAAAGTCGTGATTTGCCCATCACAGCCTCGCCGGAATAGTCTGGCTTGGTGGGCGCGCGCTTGATTGAAGCTGCCGCCTTCGCCATAAGGGCATTTGGCCTGCCGATCCTTGATTCGCTGCTGCGCAACAAAAATCGGCATTGGTCATTTCGTTTTAACAGCCATGGAGATGTCGCATAGCTCGCCGTCCTAATTCCGCCCCGCCGACAACCTCGCGCGAGGGCCCACGCATCAACGAAGAAATTCGCGTCCCGCGTGTTCTCCTGATCGACGATTCAGGTGAAAAACAAGGTGAAATGCCAATTCAGGCGGCTCTCGAAGCTGCCCAAGAAGCTGGCCTAGATCTGGTGGAGGTCGCACCCAACGCTGACCCGCCGGTCGTTAAAATCCTCGATTTCGGCAAGTACAAGTTCCAAGAGCAAAAGCGCAAAGCTGAAGCCCGGAAGAACCAAAAGATCGTCGAAATCAAAGAGGTGAAGTTTCGCCCCGGCATCGACAAGCACGATTACGAGGTTAAGACCCGCTCCATGCACCGCTTCTTTGAAGAGGGCGACAAGGTGAAGGTCACGCTCCGTTTCCGGGGCCGCGAAATGGCGCACCAGCACCTTGGCTACGAGCTATTGCAAAAGGTGAAGGCCGATTTTGAAGCGATCTCCAAAGTCGAAATGGAGCCCCGCCTCGAAGGCCGCCAGATGATCATGATCATGGCGCCGAAGGCGTAACAGCTGATTTCGCTGAAAAACAAAAGGGCCGGACATCGCTGTCCGGCCCTTTTCTATTGCATATCGACGCCCTTACGCGGTGGCGGAGGCTTCGTTGATCCATTCCAGGATCTTGGATTTCGGCATGGCGCCCATTTTCTTGGAAACGACCTTGCCGTCCTTGAACAGGATCAGGGTCGGGATGCCGCGGACGCCGTAACGGCCGGTGGTCACTGGGCTGTCGTCGATGTTCAGCTTCACGATGGAAACCGCGTCGCCCTTTTCGGCGGCGATTTCTTCCAAAGCCGGGGCGATCTGTCGGCACGGGCCGCACCATTCCGCCCAGAAATCCACGACGACGGGGCCGGAGGCCTTCAGCACATCGTCTTCAAAATTGTCGTCCGTGACGGGTTTCGGCATATCGAGCCCTTTCGTAGCAATCGGCTGCGCCATGATTCTTGGGCGAGCATAGATCAGTTGAGCCCCGATGTAATGCCTCGGGATGCGCCTTCAATCAGGTGCGGCTCAAGACGGGCTTTATCAAAGCTCATTCCTGACTGAAT
>JBEVJO010000254.1:0-6565 GCA_040510175.1 Caulobacterales bacterium | reverse complement strand
GCGTCGGCGACTTCCGCGGCGACAGCTTGCAGCTGGCCCGGGAAGCCGCGAACACGCCCGCCAAGGTGATCGTCCAAGGCGGCGTGCACTTCATGGCGGAAACGTCCAAAATTCTGTCGCCGGACAAAACCGTACTGATCCCGGATGAGCGCGCGGGCTGTTCGCTCGCCGCCTCGATCACCGGCGCGGACGTGCGCTTGATCAAAGAGCGCTTCCCGGGTTTGCCGGTCGTCACCTACGTGAACACATCAGCCGACGTGAAAGCCGAAAGCGACATCTGCTGCACCTCGTCGAACGCCGTGCAGGTGGTGGAGGCCGTCGCCGCCGAATGGGGCGTCGACCGGGTCATCATGATTCCGGACGAATATCTGGCGCGCAACGTCGCGGCCATGACCGACATCAAGATCATCGCCTGGCACGGCAAGTGCGAAGTGCACGAGCAATTCTCCGCCGCTGACGTCGCCGAATTACGCGAAGCGCATCCTGGCGTGATGATCCTGGCGCACCCTGAATGCCCGCCGGAAGTTCTAGAAGTGGCCGACTATGCCGGTTCCACCTCCGCCCTCGCCCGCTATGTCCAGGAGCGCAATCCGCGCAAAGTGGTGCTGCTGACGGAATGCTCGATGTCCGACAATGTGGCGCTGGAAAATCCAGGCGTCCAATTCGTCAAGCCGTGCAATCTCTGCCCGCACATGAAACGCATCACGCTCGAGGCAATTTATGATAGCCTGGTCGAGATGAAGTACGAGGTGCACGTCGATCCGGCGATTGCGGCGAAGGCCAAGCGCGCAATCGACGCCATGCTCGCACTGCCGAAGACGGCGAAGCCGCTCGATTTCGAAGTCGGTAGACGCGCCGTCGAAGTGGAACTGGTCTAAAATCCGAAGCCATTTGGCTGGAGCATTTGGCGGCGATGACCCACACGCAATCATTGCCGGATGATTCCGTTTTAATCGTCGGCGCAGGGCTCGCCGGGTTGTTCCTCGCGCTCAACCTTGCGCCGCGCCGCGCCGTTGTTTTGTCCGCCACACCTTTAGGACAAGGCGCGGCCAGCGCCTGGGCGCAAGGCGGCCTCGCCGCCGCTTTGGCGCCGAACGATGATCCTGCCTTGCACGCCGCCGACACGATCGAAGCAGGCGCCGGCTTGGTCGAGCCCGCGGTCGCACGCCTGCTGGCCGAAGAAGGCGCCGCCCGCGTGCTTGATCTTATCAAGCTGGGCGTCCCCTTCGACCGCTCGCCGGACGGCGCCTTGGCTTTGTCATTGGAGGCGGCGCATTCGCGGGCGCGCGTGGCGCGGGTCAAAGGCGACCTCGCCGGCAAAGCGATCATGGATGCGCTGCTAACGGCGGCGCGCACAGCCAGGCACATAACGATCATTGAAGGCGTGGCGGCGCTTGCCCTTCTCGAAAGTGCGAGTGGCATCGCCGGCGTGCTGACACGCGACCGAAGCGGCGCCCTGACCGCCTTCCACGCGCGCGAAACCGTGATCGCGACCGGCGGCGCAGGCGGCTTGTTCCGCGTCACCACCAATCCGCAAAGCGCGCTGGGCGGCGGCATGGCGATGGCCTGGCGTGCCGGCGCGCTGATCGCCGATCCCGAATTCATGCAATTCCATCCCACCGCCATCGATATCGGCCGCGACCCGGCGCCGCTCGCCACCGAAGCGCTGCGCGGCGACGGCGCCAAGCTGATCGACAAAACCGGCCGCGCCTTCATGTGCGATTACGCCGCCGCCTGCGAAATGGCGCCGCGCGATGTGGTGGCGCGCGCTATCGCCAGCGAGATCAAGGCGGGGCGCGGCGCGTTTCTGGACGCGCGCGCCGCGGTCGGCGCTGACTTTGCGGATCACTTTCCAACCGTGTTTTCGGTCTGCATGTCAGCGGGCATCGATCCGCGCACAGCGCCGATCCCGATCGCGCCCGCCGCGCACTATCACATGGGCGGCATCGTCACCGATCTGTGGGGCCGCAGCACTCTGACCGGCCTCTCCGCGTGCGGCGAGTGCGCCTCGACCGGCGCCCACGGCGCCAATCGCCTTGCCTCCAATTCGCTGCTTGAGGCCGTCGTCTATGCATATCGGATCGCGGAACGCTTGCGCCACAGCCATTCAGCGCCGGTTACAAGTGCACTCGCTTCAGACGCCCCGCCGGAATTGCCCGCGGACTCCTTGATGCAATTGCGGGCGGCGATGAGCCTGCAGGCCGGCGTGACGCGCGACGCCGACGGCCTCTCCGCCTTGCTGGAACTGATCGACGCGCTGTCGGTTGAACACGGCGAGGCATCGCCACTGAGCGCCGCGCGCCTCATCGCCGCCGCTGCACTCGCGCGCGAGGAAAGCCGGGGCGGCCATTACCGCAGCGACTTCCCGGCTTTGTCGGATAAGGCGCAACGAACATTCCTGTATGTGCGGCGCGACGCGTCTGCATTACAGTCCGCCGCATTGGAGACGACGCAATGAACCTTCCGCCTTTGCCGGACATCGTGCTGGAGCCCATCGTGCGGCTGGCCTTGGCGGAGGACCTCGGCCAGGCGGGCGATGTCACCAGCGACATTTGCATTCCACGGAACGAGGAATCGAAAGCCAAATTGGTGGCGCGCGAAGCAGGCCGCATCGCTGGATTGGACGCGGCGGCGCTCGCTTTGCGCTTGATCGATCCCAGCGCCAAGATGACCGTCTATATTGCCGATGGCTCCGACGCGCCGCGCGGCGCGACCGTCGCCACGCTGGAGGGCGCGTCCCGCACTTTGCTGACAGCCGAACGCACGATGCTGAATTTCATCGGACACCTGTCCGGCATCGCCACCCTCTCCGCGCAGTTCGCCAAAGCGATCGAAGGGACGCAGGCCCACATCGTCTGCACCCGGAAAACGACGCCAGGCTTGCGCGCGCTGGAAAAGCGCGCGGTGCGGCTCGGCGGCGCGCTCAACCACCGCTTCAATCTGGCCGACGCCATCCTGATCAAGGACAATCACATCGTCGCCGCAGGGGGTATCGGGCCCGCGTTGACGCGTGCGCGGGCTGCGGTCGGCCATTTGATGGCGATCGAGATCGAGGTCGACAATCTCGGTCAGCTCGCCGAAGCGCTGCCCTATAACCCGACCGCAATACTGCTCGACAATATGAATGATGCGGAACTGCGCCAAGCTGTCGCCATGGTCGCCAAACACGATCACGGCCGCTGCTACACCGAAGCCTCCGGCGGCGTTACGTTGGATACGGTGCGCGCCATCGCGGAAACCGGCGTGAACTACATCTCCGCCGGGGCCATAACCCATTCGGCGCGGCGCATGGATGTGGCGCTCGATTTCGAGTGATCAAAGAAAACAAAACAGCGGCATTCGTCCGTACAGTGCTTACTAGGGATGCGTAATGCCTGACCTCTTGCCGGTCATACTGGTCATGATCGTCGCGGTCTGCTTTCAAACCGCGCAGCCGCATTTTCCAGCGCGTTTCTCAACCAAGGGGCTGTTGCGCCCCGGCCTCTCGTCCGGCAGCTCGCCGGCGAATCCCGCCTGGTTCCTGACCAGCCTCATTTTCATCTTTATGGGGATCACCACTTTCTCCAACGCCTTCGTGCAGGGCGCACGCGAGGGCTTCACCGAAGACACCAATTGGTGGGTCGCGCTGCTGGGCATTGTCGCCGTAGCGTTGATGGGCGCCATCCTCAGCATGATCCGTGCGCTGCACGTCTGGACCTGGGACGCCGAGGGCATCGAATGGCGCGGTCTGTTCCGCAAGATTCACGTCAGCTGGACCCAAGCCGAGCGCTTCGGCCAGAATTGGGACGGCAGCTGGTTCGTCGGTCCGGAAAAAGGACCGCGCATTACCTGGTCCCGCATCAACACCCAGGCGGCCGACGCCGTGCTCGCTGCAGTGCGCTACGCCCGGCCAGATCTGGCGGCGCCCGCCCCTTGAGCCCAAGAAAAAAGGCGACCCAGCGAGCCGCCTTTTGACTTTCAACCCGCCCAAAGGGCGAAATTACATTTCGCGGGTATCGTTCGCCGCCGCCATGGTTGCGGCCGCCGACATCGCCTTGCGCTCGGACGAGTTCGGGAGGCGATAGAAGATGTGGGCGCCGATGCGCTTGGTCTCGACCAGACTGGCCGACCAGACCGGCATCACATTCACCGTGTGATAGTGCGTGGCGCTGGAGGTCACCTTGCGGTTCTGCCCCGTCATGACCTTCATGGCGACTTGCTGCGCGCGGTTCCATGGCGCGCCGTGTGGTTGGCGGCGCAAGGAACCGTCGCAGGTAAAGCTGAACTGGCAGCCGGTCTTCAAATTCGAGCCTTGATAAACAACGCCGCAAATCGAGCCGGGATAATACTTGGAGCGCGTACGGTTCGCGATGACTTCGGCGACGGCCTGTTGGCCTTCAGAGGTTTCGGAACGCGCTTCATAGTAAATGGCTTCGGCGAGGCATTTGCGCTCGGCTGCGAGTTTGGCCGCAGCTGCGTCGAAATTCGTGCGGACGATGCCCGTACCGTCTTCCAGTTCGCGGCGCAGCTCAACGATGCTGCCGACGTCCCCGGAATCAACATCCAGACCCAGACGTTTCAGTTGCGCGGCCGCCGGCTGGAAAGCCGCCGCCTGCACCTGCCCGCCCTTGTCGAGGGATGCACGGAAATCCATTGCGCGGAGGCGCCAAGAAACTTCGTTGCGTTGTTCTTCCGCTCGAGCGCCCACCAAAGGTAGGACACCAACGGCGGCAGCAGCAAACGCAGCGGCAGCAGCTATATGCGTCGACTTCACTACGGTCTCGTCGTGTTCTGCGACTGTCCCAGCCAATTCACTCATGCAGAGCGCGCCCTCTCTTCAACGAAGCGAGCCCGCATAGAGCGTTAAAGCCTCTTAAGGGTCCGTTACCGGCTGAGCAAGTTTTTAGACCGTAATCTAGGTGCAATCCAAGGAGACTTCGCAAAAAGTTCCGCTTATCGCTTTGTTTTTTTTAGTAATAACATCAATCCACAGACTGAGTCGGACTGTGGAAAACTTAGAAAAAACAGTTAGGCATTAACGCCTTGGGTTTTTAGCGGGACTCGTTTTTCCACAGGACTTAGCCCAAATTTCAGGCGTTTCCGGCGGCCTTTGACTGCAAAACAGCCTGCGCGGCGGCGAGTCGGGCGATCGGTGTCCGGTATGGTGAACAGGACACGTAATCCAGTCCAAGCGCTTCGCAAAAAGCGATCGAAGCCGGATCGCCGCCATGTTCGCCGCAGATCCCCAGTTTGATGTTTGGCCGGGTTTTGCGGCCGCGCTCGGTGGCGATCTGGATCAAATCGCCTACGCCTTCGATATCCAGAGAAACGAACGGATCCTTTTCGAAGATTCCGGCGTCCACGTACTGATTGAGGAATCGCGCGGCGTCGTCCCGGCTGATGCCGATCGTGGTCTGGGTCAGATCGTTGGTGCCGAACGAGAAGAACTCCGCCGTCTCGGCGATCTGATCGGCGCGGATCGCTGCGCGCGGCAGTTCGATCATGGTGCCCACGGAATAGTCTACCCGGGCGCCCTGCTCCTTGAACACCTCTTCCGCCACCGCATCGACGCGCGCCTTCAGGATGTCGAGTTCCTTCTTGGTGGCGACCAGCGGAATCATGATTTCCGGGATCGGCGCATCGCCCGCTTCCTTGGCGACGAGCAAAGCCGCTTCAAAAACGGCGCGAGCCTGCATCTCATAGATTTCCGGGAAGGTGATGCCGAGGCGGCAGCCGCGATGGCCCAGCATCGGGTTCACTTCGTGCAATTCCTTGGCGCGCTGCAACAGCGCCTTGGCGTCCAGCCCGGTCGCCTCGGCCACCTGCACCAGATCCTCTTCCGATTGCGGCAGGAACTCGTGCAGCGGCGGATCGAGGAAACGGATCGTCACCGGCAGCCCGGTCATGATGCGGAACAGATCGGCGAAATCCTTGCGTTGCATCGGCAGGATTTTGGCCAGCGCCGCCACACGCCCATCGCGCGTGTTGGACAGGATCATTTCCCGGACCGCGGCGATGCGTTCGGAATCGAAGAACATATGCTCGGTGCGGCAGAGACCAATCCCTTCAGCGCCGAACTGGCGCGCGGTTTCAGCATCGCGCGGCGTTTCGGCGTTGGCCCGCACCTTCAGGCGGCGGATCGAATCCGCCCATTCCATCAAAGCCGCGAAATCGCCGGACAGTTCCGGCTCGATCATCTCGACCTCGCCAGCCAGAATTTCGCCGGTGCCGCCATCGATGGTGATTAGATCGCCCGCTTTCACCGTGACGCCCTTGGCGGAGAATTCCTGGCCGCTGGCGCTGATGCGAATGTCGGAAGCGCCGCAGACGCAGGGCCGGCCCATGCCGCGCGCCACAACGGCAGCGTGACTGGTCAGGCCGCCGCGCGCGGTGACGATGCCCTTGGCGGCGATCATGCCGTGAATGTCTTCCGGGCTGGTCTCATCGCGCACCAGAATGACTGGCTGGCCGGACGCGGCGACGCGCTCGGCTTCCTCGGAATTGAACACAACCTTGCCGAACGCCGCGCCAGGCGACGCCGCCAGGCCCTTGGCGATCAGCTTGCGCTGCGCCTTGGGCGCGATGG
>JBEVJO010000253.1:0-13668 GCA_040510175.1 Caulobacterales bacterium | reverse complement strand
CGGTCGACGAGACGCCACTCGTCCCCCGGTAGATCCCGCGCGAATTCATAATCAAATAGTTTGTGTGCGATCTTTTCGAGGTCGTAGACGACGATGTCCGCCGCCATGCCTTCCTCGATTGTGCCGCGATCTGTGATGCCTGCGACACGCGCTTGAAACGTGCTCATCCGGTAATGAAATTCTTCGAGCGAGATTTTCTTTTCATCTCGCACCAGCCAGCCAAGAAGGTCGGTTGAATAGCCGGCGCCGCTAAAAAATTTTACATGGGCTCCGCCATCAGACGACCCAGGCAGGACCAACGGATGGCCAAGCGCTTCCATCATCAAATCGGGATCGGTAGATGGCACCGACGGCGTGACCAGAATTGCCTTCAGTGCGCTACTGTGAACAATGTCGCAGAAAACGTCGATCGCGTCGCATTGTTCTGACTTCGCGATCTCGCCGATCGTGCAGCCTTCGTAGCGCGCCCAGTGTGCGTTAGAATTCGCCCGCTTCAAGCGCAAAGTGTCCAAAGGTCCCACGCCTGAGTACATCACTGAGCGGTCATTGTTGCAGGTTCGTGCTTCAGCAACCCAGGCCGCGTCCCGCAAGAGCTGCATTTTCTCGCTCTCTGATGCGACGCTGAAGCGGCGGAACGTTGGGATGCCGTCCCAAAGATTGGTTTCGTGCATTGTGAATTCGACCCAGAAGCGGTTCGTGACGCCCTGGCCGAAAATTTGCAGACCCTTTGCGTGCATCTCTTCGATCCAGCGAATGGCGCTGCGATGGAAGTCCGGCACGAAATCGATGGGCTGCACGATATTGTGCAGGATGGGACGTCCGGAGATGCGCGCCAGTTCTTCTTCCCGCCGCCGCGCCTCTTTTTGGCTTTCAGTATTCTCGGCTTGGATTTGGATAAAACCTTCGTCCCGTTCGCGCAAAACGCTGGCGAGGTTGACGGCTTCTTCGAAATCCATTGTGTCGGAGGGCATAGGCGAGCCGTCAAAATCGCGGTGCAAATTGACGTCGCCCAGGTTCGAAAAAGCGAAGCCGCAGGCTCCAGCGTCCATTGCTTCGTGCAGCAGGCGGCGCATTTCGGCCCGTTCAGCACTGGTGGCGGGGCGGGACTTCGCCGCTTTGACGCCCATGACGTAGATGAGCAAAGGGTTCATCGGCATAAACATGAGCATGTTTATACCTTTGGGTATCTGGCGGAGGTGCGCCATCCAATCCGGGAAGGTTTCCCATGTCCAGGGCAATGCTGCCCGCATGGACTTCAAGGGCACCTGCTCGGTGTTCTCCATCATCAGCATCGCGCGTTCGCGGTCTTCGGCCTTGCACGGCGCGAAACCGAAACCGCAATTGCCCATGCCGACGGTGGTGAAACCGTGCCACCCTGAGCCGCTGCAATACGGATCCCAATGTACCTGGGCATCATAATGCGTATGTAGATCAATGAATCCCGGCGCAACGATGAAACCCGTCGCGTCGATTTCCTTGGCGCCGAGGCCAGGCTCAATGCGGCCGACCTTCGCCACCTTGCCGTTCTTGACGCCGACATCCGCCACGAATTTCGGAAAGCGTGTGCCGTCGACGACGGAGCCGCTGCGGATCACCAAATCATATTGGGCGCGCGTCGACTGCGCGCGATCGTCTGCTGCTGCCGGGGGCATGCCTCCCAATCCCTCCCTGAACGTATCGATTCTCGCCGGTCCAATACTTATACCGACGGGTATATTATTTTCTGAGCGTTGGCAAGAAACCATCGTGGAAATTTCACGACTGATATCGATAGAACGCGAGATCTAGAGAGTTTTCCGAATGTTAGTGCGGCAGCCGAACCATCAATTTTTTGGCGAGACGCTTATTTTACACGGTAGGTCCGGCGCGCGCGGCTCAGGAAAAGGCGCGCGTGGGCCGCCAAAGCAGCGGGCGCCGTGTGGCGTCGATGTCGATGACAATATCCGCAGGTTGATCGGCGATGATCCAACGCGTCAGGCGTTCGTAATGGTCGATGAAACGTTGCAGTTGCGCGTCAGACAATGGCGGCAAGCTATGGCCCGGCACGCGCTCAAGGCGATTTTCCTGTTCTCGGCGCCAGTGAAGCACTTGCTCAAACCCTTGCGCGCGTAATAAAAATTGAATGTCGATACGGCTGAAGAGTCTGCCATACGCGTCGTCAAGTGCGGTGTTCACATATCGCCGCCAAATGCCGCTGGCGTCTTCAAGTCGTTCGAGGTCATTGACCGGATCGATTAAGTCCTGCTCTGGCTGGGCGCGGGCGCCCACACACCAACCTTCAAACAGAATAATATCGATGGGTGTGTCAACAATCTCCCAAACGTGGTGTGAGGCGCGATCGTCGATTGTTTTGTCGAAGCGTGGGAGCGCGACCCGGCTGGCGTCCTGTCGGGTCAACCGGTCAAATGTCTCCTGCATAAGAGATACGTCATGTGTGCCGGGAACGCCGCGTGTGACGAAGAGTGGGTGCACCCGCTCAGCAAGCCGCCGGCGCTCAACCTGTGTGAGATAGAAATCGTCGAGCGACAAAAGCGCGACTTTAAGCCCCCGCGCGCTCAAGGCGTCCGCGAGACGCCGCGCCGTCGTGGATTTCCCGCTACCCTGCGCGCCGCATAGTCCGACCACGATCGCACGATCTGCGCCGGTGCGTGCGGCGTCAATCGCCGCGATGATGCGCGCATCCATTTCCGCGAATGCAATGGCGCTCCGTGGAAATGGGATCGCGGTCGAAGGTGAATCGCTCGTCATCGCTGGTCGTAAAGCCCATCTACCAAGGGGCGCCTTTAGCGCATGAGGCGGAAGCAGTCGCGTACTTCCTGGGCAAACAACGCAGGTTGTTCAAAGGCCGCGAAATGGCCGCCGCGGTCCAATTCATTCCAATAGGTGAGGTTTTTGAAGAAGCGCTCCGCCCAGCTGCGCGGCGCCCGATAGATTTCACGCGGAAAAACACTACAGCCAACAGGGACCTCGACTTCGATGCCGCCGAATCCGGTGCGATAGCTTTCCCAGTATAGTCTGCCGGCCGAAGCGGCCGTACCCGACAGCCAGTACAGCATGATATTATCCAGCATCTCATCATAGGCCAGGATGTTTTCCGGCTCGCCGTCGCAATCGGTCCACACCTTGAACTTTTCGTAGATCCACGCCGCCTGGCCGACGGGCGAATCCGTCAACGCATAACCGAGGGTCTGGGGACGCGTCGCTTGCTGTTCCGCGTACCCGGATTCATGCAGGCCGTGGCGCCTCAGCGCTTGCAGCATGGCGGCTTCTTCAGAGCTGAGGGTCTCGCCGGGATTTTCCGGAAGAACTAGCGGTAAATTGACGTGAACGCCGATCAAACCCGAAGGCTTCAGCTTTCCAAGATGCGTGGTGACGACTGCGCCCCAGTCGCCGCCTTGCGCTCCGTATTTGTCGTAGCCCAGACGTTGCATCAACACCGCCCAGGCCTTGGCGATGCGAGGGATTGCCCAACCGGTGTCTTTCGGCTGATCGGAAAAACCGTAGCCGGGCAAAGAGGGGATGATCAGGTGAAATGCGTCTGACGGATTGAGGCCATGCGCGGCGGGATCGGTGAGCGGGCCGATGACTTTATGGAATTCGATGACAGAGCCGGGCCAGCCATGCGTCATGATAAGTGGCAAAGCGTTGGGACTGAGCGAGCGGATGTGCAGGAAATGTACGCCCACGCCATCGATTTCCGTCTTATATTGCGTGAAGCGGTTCAGCATCGCCTCGCAACGCCGCCAGTCATATTCATCACGCCAATAAGCGACCAATGCCCGAACCTTCTCGAGTGGAACGCCTTGCGACCAGTCAGTCACTGTTTCCCGCTGCGGCCAGCGCACATTTTCCAGGCGGCGCTTCAAATCCGTGAGAGTTTCCTCCGGAACGGACAAGATGAAAGGATCGATCAATTGGCTCACAAGTCCTCCTCGACGAAGAAATGATATCGGCGCTTAGCCCGACGAGAGATTGGTTTGTTGCGCCGCCAGATGCCGTCCGGCGATGTAGCCGAACGTCATGCCAGGTCCGAGCGTTGCGCCGGCGCCGGGATAACTGCCCGAAAACACGCTCGCTTGATCGTTGCCGACGGCGTACAGGCCGGCGACAGGTTGGCCGTCTAGATTCAGTACACGAGCGCTAGAATCCGTGCGCAAACCGGCGAATGTGCCGATAAGGCCGGCCTTGATCTGCACCGCGAAAAATGGCGCGCGCTCCAGCGGACCAAGATTAGGATTTCCGGGATAGTCCGGATCGCCCAAACAGTTCTCATAGCTGCGTTGACCGCGGCCAAACTCACTATCAAAGCCTTTGCGGGCGTCGGCATTGAAGCGATCGATCGTCGCCGCCAATGCATCGAGCGGAACGCCGATTTTCTGCGCCAGATCTGCGATCGACCGTCCACGGAAGAGATAGCCAGTGCGGATATGATGCCCGTAGGGCACAGGGAAAGGGCGCGCCAATCCCATGCCCCAGCGTCGGAACGCTTTGGCGTCGCCAATCAGCCAGGCTTTCGCCTCGTCTTGATCCTGACACGCGTCCAGCATTTCCGCGACGAGCGCCTGATAAGACAGCGCTTCATTGGCAAACCGGCGGCCATTGGGCAACACCATAATGAATCCGGGCTTATTGCGGTCGACCAGATGCTGGCATACGCCTTCCGGTTCGCTGCGTGTGGGATGAATGGATACAGGCATCCACGCTGCAGGCTGCACTACGGACCCGTTGAACTGGCCGCCGGCGCTCTCAGCCAGCCGAATGCCGTCGCCGGTATTACTCATGGGCGCGAGGTTTTTGTGATTGGCCCGCGCGGGCTTCGGGAATGTTTCACTGCGTCGCTGTGAATCTTTTGGATAGCCGCCGCAGGCTAAAACCACGCCGAGCCGCGCATGGACTTTGACCACGCCTTCAGCCGTATCAATCCGGGCGCCCGCGACCCTGCCATCTTCAACGACCAGACTTTGGACAGGCGAGGATAGCCAGAGCGGCACGCCGAGATCGAACAACGTGTGCCCAAGGCGAGCGACAAGAGCGCGCCCGGCGACAAGCAATTGTCCCTCGCCATAGCGCAGACGCTGGCTGAAGCTGATCGCAAGGCTTTTCAGCAAATAGGCCAAGGACGGCAGCGAACGGTTGGCGCGCAGGAAGTGCACCAATTCGGGGCCGAGCGCGATCGGCAGACCGAGAAATTGCGTTTGTTTGAGTGGGCGCTTTAGAGCGCCTGCGTTTTTTCCCAGTTTCCTTGCGTCGTAATTGACGGGGCATAAGGTGCGCGTGGTTCCCGAAAAGCTGCTTTCCGAGCGGTAATCTGGATAGGGCAGCGCATAGAACCGGACATGAGTTTCGTCTTCCATGAAGCGTATCATCTCCGGCGCAGCGGCCAAATAGACGTCCAAGCGCTCGGGTTGCAGGCAGTTGCCGGCTTCTTCGGCGACGTAGGCGCGCGCTTTTTCATGCGTATCTGCTGCAAGCTGCGCGCTGTCTTCATAAGCGCGCGCATGGTGATTGCAGGGGACCCAAAGTCCGCCGCCCGAGGTGGCGCTGGCGCCGCCGAAAACGGACTCCTTTTCCGTCACCAGCACATCGAGCCCAGCCTTTTTCGCCGTGATCGCAGCCGTCAGCCCCGAAGCGCCGGAACCGACGACCAGAACGTCGACGGTGATCCCCTTTTCATCCGACATTAGTCCGCATCTTTCTCGAAGGTATTATGAAATACCAAAAGTTAGCTTGGAATGCCTGTTTAAGATGGTTGCGTCACACGCATGTGTAGCCGCCATCCACCAGAACGGTGGAGCCCGTCATGAACGAGGTCGCATCGGAAAGTAGCCAAGCGGCGGCCTCCGCGATCTCCATCGGCCGCGCTAGACGACCCAAAAGATGACCGTTTTCCATAATCGCGCGTACATCCGCATCGCGGTTCATGGCGCCGCGCAGCATCGGCGTATCAACGCCGCCGGGCAGGACAGCGTTCACGCGCACGCCGGCTTTGCAATAGTCCAAAGCCGCCGCTTTGGTCAGACCAATGACGCCATGTTTGCTCGCCACATAGTCGAGCGAATGCGGCGCGGCGACCACGCCCGCGCCGGAGGACGTGTTCACGATCGCGCCGCCGCCATGCGCGGCCATGTAGGCAATCTCGTGCTTTAGGCAGAAAAACGTTCCGCTCAAATTTACATCAATAGTATGCTGAAACTCGGAGCGCGACATCTCGACCAGCGGTATGCCTTTGGTGTTGACGGCCGCATTGTTGAAGGCGCCGTCAAGCCCGCCGAATTCTGAGACGGCGAGGGCGACCATGTGTTCGACTTCGTTTTCGTCTGCGATATTGGTTTTGCAAGGCACCGCTATCCCGCCATTTGCCTTCACATGTTGGGCCGTCGCGCAGACATTTTCGAAATCAATATCCGCAACGATTAATCGGGCGCCGCGGCCGGCCATCAGTAGCGCGGCCGCCCTGCCAATTCCGCTCCCAGCGCCCGTAATCACGATGGCGCGGCCTTTCAGGCTCACGCTTTCGAATGGGTCCATTTGGTCCTCCAAGCGCTTCTGCTTGCGGGCGCTTTTCTCTTTCCCGCAAGGCCGCGGAAATGCCGCCGTACGCCGACGGGAGTTGACACGCCATCCTTCCCGCTAATACAGAAGTTATACTGATCGGTATAAATATGGAATACCCATCAGTATAAAGTGAGGGAGGGATATTCAGTGGGCGCCGGAAACTTCGAGGGCGCTTTGCGTGATCTGAAACCGCGAGAAGACGCGCTTGGGCGCGTCGTGGGGAAATTGGGATTTTTTCCTAATCATTGAAAATAATGAGAAAAAATAACTCCCAGACGCCGGATATGAGTTCTCTCTACGAGGACATGCTGCGGATTCGCTTGGTCGAGCAGCGACTATCGGCCCTATTTGCGGACAATAAAGTCCCGGGCTTCATCCACTCGTCGCTCGGCCAGGAAGCAGCTTCTGTCGGTATAATTCGAGCGCTGGAGCCGCAAGATACGCTGGCCTCAAACCATCGCGGGCACGGGCACGCTTTGACCAAGGGCATCCCGCTCACCGCGTTTTTCGCCGAGGTAATGGGACGGGAGGCTGGAAGCTGCGGCGGGCGCGGCGGCTCGATGCATGTCGCCGATGCCGGAGTGGGTATGCTCGGCGCGAACGGGATTGTCGGCGCTGGCCTGTCGATCGCCCTAGGCAGCGCGCTTGCCCATCAAGTTCAAAAAACCGGTGGCATTGCCGTTGTCTTTTTCGGTGATGGCGCGCTGTGCGAGGGCCTACTGCATGAATGCCTGAATATGGCGCAGCTTTGGCGCCTGCCGATGGTCTTTGCGTGCGAAAACAACGGCTGGTCCGAGTTCACGCCGACGGCGCGCGAATTCACCAGCGATATTTGTACGCTTGCTGGCGCTTTTGGCATTGAAGGGCGCTCCGTCGACGGCAATGACGTTTTGGCGGTGTTGGATGCCGCACTGTCTTTGACGGCTATCGCGCGCGAGGGGCGGCCGGTGGTTCTGGAGGCCAGAACGGCGCGCGTCGGCGGCCATTTTGAAGGCGATCAGCAGCGCTACCGCGAAACGGCCGACATCGAGGACGCCAAGAGCCGCGATCCGATCGTTCGGTTTGAAAAAGTTCTTGCCGGTTCGGGCATTCATGACGCTGCACTCGATAAGATCCGGGTCAAGGTAAGCGAAGAGATCGAGCGCGCGGTCGCCAAGGCGATGCAGTCGCCGGAACCGCGCTTTGAAGACGCTCTCGCTGGGGTCTATAGCCGGGCGAGTGCGGCATGAGCGCGGATTTTCGCTTTGGTCAAGCCATCAATCTAGCGCTCAGCGATGCCATGAATGCTGACCCGCGCATCATTCTGTTTGGTGAGGATCTGGCGGGCGCGGGCGGCGCATTTGGCGTCACGCGCAATTTGCTGGACAGGTTCGGCGCGGAGCGTGTGCGCGACACGCCACTATCGGAAGCCGCAATAACAGGGGCAGCCGTGGGGGCGGCGATGGGCGGCCTGCGCCCGGTCATCGAAATCATGTTTATCGATTTCATCACCTTGGCGATGGACGCGTTGGTCAATCAAGCAGCCAAGGCGCACTTCATGTTTGGCGGACAATTCACCATTCCGATGGTGGTGCGTGCGCCGCATGGCGGCGGCATCGGCGCCGGTCCGCAGCATTCGCAGTGCATCGAAGCTTGGCTCGCTCATGTGCCCGGATTGAAGGTCGTGTGTCCGGCCACTATTTCCGACGCCTACGGCTTAATGCGCGCGGCGATCGACGATCCTGATCCCGTGATCGTCGTCGAAAACAAAAGCCTTTACGCCATGAAAGGGACGGCGCCGGACGCTTGGACGCACACACCGATCGGCTCCGCGAAAATCGCGCGGGACGGCCGCGACGTCACGGTGGTCACATACGGCGCCATGCTGCATCGCGTGCACGCCGCCGCCAAGCAACTGGAAAGCTATGGCATCGATGTCGAGATCGTTGATCTTCGCTCGTTGCAACCTTGGGACGAGGAAACGGTGCTGCAGTCGCTACGGCGCACGCATCGGCTCGTGGTGTGTCACGAGGCCGTGCAGGCGTTCGGAATCGGCGCCGAAATCGTCAGCAAGATGGTGAGCGTCGGTTTTGACGAATTCGATGCGCCGCCGAGAAGGATCGCCGCGCCTTTCATGCCGCCGCCGTTCGCGCCGTCGCTGGAACAGCATTTTGTGCCGAGCAGCGAGCGTATCGTGGCTGAAATCCGCGAACTCATGGAGATGGATAGCTGACATGAGCGAGCCGTTTGTCCTGGTAAATCGTGATGGCTCGATCGGCGTCCTGACCTTGAACAGGCCGGAACTGCTGAACGCCATTAATGTCGAGATGATCCTTGCAATCGAGAGCGCCTTCATGGAGCTCGAGAACGATGACAGCATCCGCGTGGTGGTGGTGACAGGAGCGGGCGACAAGGCGTTCATGGCCGGCGGCGACATCGCCGATCTGGGCTCCCGCGATGCGCTCGCGCATTACATCGAATTTGCAGAAATCGTGCACCGCACGTTCCGGCGCTTTGAAATCTCGGACAAGCCTAATATCGCAGCCATCAACGGATATGCGCTGGGAGGCGGCATGGAAATGATCCTGGCGATGGATATTCGCCTGGCGTCGGACCGCGCGCGATTGGGTCTGACGGAAATCAATCTAGGACTTTTTCCGGGCGGCGGCGGGACGCAGCGTCTGCCGCGGCAAATCCCGGATTGCCTTGCCGCCGAACTGATGATGACGGGCCGGCATATCCCGGCGGACTTGGCGGCCACTTTTGGCATCGTCAACCGGGTGGTGCCGCATGCATCCTTAATGGACGAGGCGATGAACCTTGCGCGACTGATCGCGTCGAAGTCCCCGCTTGTCCTTAAACTGATGAAGCGCACCATCAAAGACGGCGCCGACATGCCGCTGGCGGCGGGCCTCGCGTATGAGCGCAGCATGATCAGCCTCGTTCTGGACAGCGGCGACGCGCACGAAGGCTGCGCTGCGTTCCTGGAGAAGCGCCAACCGGTGTTTAAGGGGATCTAGATCCGTGCTGCCTCAAACCGGCGAAATCGCGATGCCAAAGCTCGGTCTGACCATGACTGAAGGCACGATAGCTGAATGGCTTGTCGGGCCGGGCGAGACCTTTGAAGAAGGCGCGCTGATCGTGCTCGTCGAAACCGACAAGATCACCAACGAGGTGCCCGCTAGTTCGGCCGGCGCCATGCTAGAGCATCTGCACCCCGCAGGCGCTACTGTTGCGGTAGGCGAACCGATCGCACGCGTTCGCTATGGGCAGAACGGCAGCGTAGCTGCAGTCGCGCAAAGCTCCGAAAAGCCCAAGCCGGCGAAGGCTCTGGCAGCGGCCCCTGAGCGCGCAGCATCAACACAGCCGCTCACCACAAAGCCCGTTGTGTCATCGTCGATGCCAGATCCTGGCGCGCGCATACGCGCAACACCTTACGCCAAGCGCTTGGCGCGAGAGGCGGGCGTGGACGTGCGAAAGTTCGCGCCGCTCAATCCCGGCGGACGCCTTTATGCGCGCGATGTTGAAAAGTTTATCGCGACACAGGCGGCGGGATTGCACGCCGTGCGCTCCATCACGGTGGGACGGCGCGTGAAGATCAGCGAAGCGCTCGGCTTACTGGCCGAACTGCCGAAGCGCGCCGCCGACACAAAATTCCAACTCGTAGATTTGATCGCCTTGGCCGTCATGCGCGCCTGTGAACGCAACATCGCAGTGGTGCGCGGTTTTTCTTCTGAGGCCGCGATAAGCCATGTGCGGGCCAATCCGCACGCAACGTTGGCGTCGCTGGCGCGCGAACTCCATGACGCCGCCGCGCCCGCTAGCGCGATCGAGGGCGAGCAGCCGATCACACTGCGCGATCTGTCCGGCAGCGCGATGTTCGTTGTGGCCGAAGACGTCAACGATGCGCGCGACATCGTCTTGACCTTCAGCGCGCCGGATCCGGCTGATCTTTCAAACAGTCGCGGCGAGCAGATGATGACGCTGACAGCGACGGCGGCGCGCATCAACGGGTTTTCCGCCGCGCCCAATATTCTTGAGGCGGTCTGCGACCACATCGAAAACCCGCTTTGTCTTTTAGTAGCTAGTTCTTAGATCCGGTAGGATGTGAAATGGATTTCAGGCAGACTGACGAGCAACGCCTCATCGCTGAAACAACCCGCCAAATCGGCAAGAGTTTCGGCCTTGAGTATTGGCGGCAGCTTGACGAGAAAAAGAAGTTCCCGTCCGAACTGTGGGCGGCGCTTGTCGATGCGGGCCTAACGGGCGCGGCTCTGCCGGAAGAGTATGGCGGTTCCGGCCTTGGCATGACCGAGATGGCGATCATCATCGAAGAGCTTGCCGCGTCCGGCGGCGGCGCGACGGTGGGCCAGCTCTTCATGATTGGCCCGATTTTCGGCGGCTATTCGATCCTGCGCTTCGGCAGCGAAGCGATGAAGACGGATTTTCTGCCGCGCATCGTCAAAGGCGAAATCATCGCGCTGGGTCTGACCGAGCCAAACGCCGGCAGCAACAGTCTGGCGATGGAAACCTTCGCGGAAAAGGTGGATGGCGGCTGGCGTCTCAACGGCGCCAAAATGTGGATCACCGGTATGGATCAGGCGTCCAAGATTCTGGTCGCCTGCCGCACAATAAAGGCCGCCGATGCGCCAAAGCGTACGGACGGCATCTCTATGTTCCTGATCGACGTTAAGCGCCAGGGACTCACGTTTGCGCCTATAGAGAAAATGGGTACAAACACCCTGACGTCATCTAACGTTTATTTCGATAATGTGCTGATCGAAGACCATGAATTGATCGGCCGCCTGCACGGCGGTTGGCATCAGCTTGTCGAAATCCTGAACAGCGAACGCATCGCCACCACGGCGGCTTTAGTTGGCACTGGCCGGCTCGGTGTGCAATTGGGCGTCGACTACGCCAAGGAGCGCCGGGTTTTCGACGGGAAGCCAATCGGGTCTTACCAGGGCCTGCAGTTTCCAATCGCGCAGGCGTTTATCGAATTGGAGGCGGCGCGGCTGCTCAATTTCAAATCGTCCTGGCTATTCGATCAAGGCGAACCGGCGGGGGCGGAGGCCAACGCCGCCAAACTCATCGCCGCGCGGGCGGCTGAATTGGCGGTTGATCGCGCCATGCAGGTCATGGGCGGCATGGGCTACGCCAAGGAATCGCATGTCGAACGCCTTTGGCGCGATGTGCGGCTGTTCCGGATCGCGCCGATCGCCGAAGAAATGGTTTTGAACTTCGTGGCCGTCCACAATCTCGGTTTGCCTCGCTCCTATTAGAACGGCAGAACACCGGACACAGCACTGCTGGGAGACAGGCGGATGCAGACAATCTACGAACTCTTTCGGACGACGGTGGAAACTGACGGGCATAGGCCCTTTCTGTGCCGGCCCTCCAGCGACGGCCGTCCGATGGAGGTTCACACCTATAATGACATCGCGCGCGAAACGGCGCGTTTACGGGAAGCCTATATCGCGGCTGGGTTCGGCATGGGCTCGCGCGTCGCGATCATGATCGAAACGCGTTGGGAGTTCGTCGCGCACTTTTTTGCTCTGAATGCGATCGGCGCCGTGGTGATTCCGCTCAACCCGGACAATCGTATTTCTGATTTGATCTATTTGGTAGGACACAGCGAGACCGATCTGTTCATTACGGTGGCTGACCGGATTTCGGAGATCGAAGAGGTTCGCACCAAAGTCGGCCACGACTTTTGCATTTCCGACATCGCCACGTTCCCGGCCGGCGTGGCGTCCTTACGCCTACCGGATGCAGAAACGCCGGTCGGATCTTCGATTTGCAGCATCCTCTACACGTCGGGCACCACGGGAAATCCCAAAGGCTGTCTGCTCAGCAACGAAACTCATATGCTCGCCGGCGCGCGCTATCGCGATATGGGCGGCGTTTTGGCGATGCGCCGCGCCGAGGAGCGCTTCTACAACCCAACGCCGTTCTATCACGTCAACAATCTGGTTGTGACTCTGACCTGCGTAACCATGCTGGCGAACTGCCTGATCCTGGTTGAACGCTTCCGGCCGCAGCGCTGGTGGCCGGAAATACGCGAGACCCGCGCCACGATCATGCATTATGTCGGGATTATTCCCTCGCTACTGATGGGCGCCCCCGTTGATCCGGAAGAGCGCAACACGTCGCTGCGTTTTGGCTTCGGCGCCGGCATCGAGCCGCAGCTGCACCGCGCTTTCGAGGAGCGCTTCGGCATTCCGCTCGTGGAAATCTGGGGCATGACCGAAACGCCCCGCGTGTTCGGCGACAATTTTGAACCGCGCCAAATCGACACGCGGGCCTTCGGCCGGCCACTGGACGACTACCTTGCGAAAGTGATCGACGACGAGGGCAGCGAACAGCCACGCGGTCAGCCTGGTGAGCTTCTGGTTCGCAGCGCTGGCGCCGATCCGCGAAAGGGTTTTTTCTCGGGCTATTTCAAGAACGAAAAAGAGACCGAAGAATCCTGGCGGGGCGATTGGTTCCATACCGGCGACATTGCCTGGCAGTCTGAAGACGGTATGCTGTATTTCGTCGATCGCAAGAAGAACATCATCCGGCGCGCGGGCGAGAATATTTCAGCCGCCGAAGTTGAAGCGGTGCTGATCACGCATCCGGATGTCGCGAAGGTCGCGGTCATCGCCGTGCCAGATGAGTTACGTGACGAAGAGGTGATGGCTTGCGTGGTGCCGCGCGAGGGTGTCTCCGGCAGTCCGGAACTTGCCGCGGAATTGGTCGCGTGGGCGATCGAAAAGACCGCTTATTTTAAAAGTCCGGCATGGATCGCCTTCAAGGACACCTTGCCCGTGACGCCATCCTTGCGTCTGCAACGGACCCGCATTTTCGGCGAGAACGTCGATCCGCGCGCAGCGCCAGGAACGATCGATCTTCGCCACCTAAAAAAGAGAAACTGAGGAGAACGATATGTCACTGTCCGGCAAGATCGCGCTTGTCACCGGCGCCGCTTCTGGCATCGGCCGCGCCGGCTGCCTTCTATTCGCCGAGCGCGGCCTCAAGGTCGTAGCCGTCGATGTCGACGCGGCGGGACTGAAAAGCCTGGAAGATGAATCGCAAGGGGCCGTGCGCACATTGACGGTCGATCTTTCCGATTCTGGTGCGGTCCGGCCGATG
>JBEVJO010000252.1:0-3530 GCA_040510175.1 Caulobacterales bacterium | reverse complement strand
GGTATCCGAGCAGCCTCCGGGCCATTCGCGGCGCCGTGCGGCAGAAACGAATCCGATCGGTACACCCATAAATGCGAGTCGAGTCGCTCGATGTCCTCGTAGGAATCGACGCGCACCAAGGCGCGCCAACTTCGCTCCAAACATTTTTCGAGCAAAGCCGGCAGAGCGTCATCCTGGCTCTGCCGCTCCAAATGATAAAACCAAATCTCCGCGCTCATGCTTCCAGGAGATCTTGCACAAGTCGATCAAGCAGACGCACGCCCCATCCTGTCGCCCAGGTCGGTTCGCGCGGATCATCGGAGCCCGACTTCCAAGCCGTGCCCGCAATGTCCAGGTGCGCCCACAGGACGTCTTTCTTTACGAAACGCAGCAGGAATTGTGCGGCCACGATCGAACTTGCCGCGCCGGGCCGCCCCGTCGCGATATTTTTCATATCCGCAATCTTTGAATCAATCATGCGGTCGTAAGCGGACCCCATGGGCAAACGCCAAACGGGTTCTCCCGTCGCGTTACCCGCCGCAGTGATCGCTTCGGCCAAGCCGTCATCATTAGAAAAGACACCAGCATGTTCAGAGCCAAGCGCTGTAATGATCGCTCCGGTCAGCGTCGCCAGATCAATCATCCATTTCGGCTCAAACTGCTTTTGCGCGTAGTGCATAGCGTCGCACAGGACCAGGCGGCCCTCCGCATCCGTGTTGAGGATCTCAATGGTTTGACCGTCTGCGGCGGTTACGATATCGCCAGGACGCTGCGCGGCGCCGTCCGGCATGTTCTCTACCAAGCCGACCACGCCCACGACATTCGCCTTCGCTTTGCGCGCGGCGATCGCGTGCATGAGGCCGGCGACCGCGGCCGCGCCGCCCATATCGCCCTTCATTTCATCCATGCCGCCGCCCGGCTTTAGAGAAATGCCGCCAGAATCGAAGCACACGCCTTTACCGACCACAGCCAAGGTCGGGCTCTCTTTGCGCTTGGCGCCCTTCCAGCGCATTGTCACAAGCTGGCTTTCCCGGACACTTCCTTGACCAACGCCAAGCAAGGCCCGCATGTCGTGATCGGCGAGTTCCTTCTCGCCTAAGACTTCGACCTCCACGCCCAGCGCAGTAAGCTCCCTCAGGCGCTTAGCGAATGCTTGCGGAAAAAGAACATTTGGCGGCTCGGAGACGAGGTCGCGGGCGAGATAAACGCCTTCCGCCACCGCGGACAAAGACTCGAAGGCGGTTTCGGCCGCGGCGCCCGCACCCGAAACAATCTGGATCTTCGCCAGGCTTGGTTTTTGGTCTGCTTTGAGCTTCGTGCGGTAGGCGTCAAAGCGATACGCCGCTAAAACGCCGCCGAAGGCCGTGCGGGCAGCGGCTTCCGCAGGTCCGATGGCGCCAAAGCCTTCGGTCAAGAACGCTGCCGACTTCGCACCGCTGCTGAGCAACGCTTTGACCGCTTGCGCGCCAAAAGCTTCAAATCCTGATGCGTCCGTTTTTGATGTATCGCCGACGCCGATCACCAGCACGCGCTTTGCGTCGATCCCCCGGGGAGCAAGGATTTCCAAAGATTTGCCGACTCCCCCTCTAAAACCAGATGCCTCTATAGCTGCTGTAATGAGACCGTCACTTTGTTGATCAAGAGCTTGAGCAGCATCGCTCGCCAGCTTTCCCTTGTCTCCTGCGGGGATGATGACGGCGTCGGCTTCTGCGTGCGCGGGAAAACTCACGTCCATGTATTTGTCCAGTCTGACTATGGGAATTCGGTTGCGACTTTGCGTTTGTGAATCCCAGTGGTATCCGATCCGCATCGTGATGGGAATTGACCGCAAAGCGGAGCGTTGCGCCTAGTATGAGTTCGCTGCAACGCTACTTTTTTTGGCAATGCGTCTGGCCAACTTTGGCGATTTTCGTTGGTTTAATGTCCATGGCGGTCCTTAGCCAAGGACTGTCATCTCTTAATCTCATCGTCGAGCAGCGCGCCACTGGTCTCACCTATTTGCTCGTCACCATGCTTGCGACGCCACAAGTCATCGGTCTACTACTCCCGTTAGCGACTTTTTTTGGAATTCTATTTGCAATCAATAGATTGCAAAACGAGAGCGAAATTGCAGCCGCCTTTGCCGCTGGGCTGAGCCGTTGGGCGCTCGTCGCTCCGATTTTGCGTCTCGCAACTATTGTCGCAATTCTGCATCTAGCAAATAACCTCTGGGTGCAACCTATCGCCTACCGGAACATGCGAGTCATCGTCAACGAAGCGCGCGCGGACTTGGCGGCCGCCTTCGTTCGCCAAGGCACCTTCACGAGTCCCAAACCCGGCCTGACGTTTTACATCGGTGAAAGCCGCGCGGACGGACGCCTTTTCGACGTTTTTGTAAATGACGACCGCCGAGGCAAAGAGCCTGCTACCTATACTGCTCGAGAGGGCCGTTTGGCTGAAATAGACGGTAAAGCGGCAATGATCATGTTCGAAGGCTCGGTGCAGCGCCGGGATAAAAACGGCGATCTGGCGTTTTTGAGCTTCGACCAGTACGTGCTGGATCTTTCATCTTTTTTCGATCAGGACCAGGACCTCGTATTAGAGGCGTCGGATCGTTTTATTCCCGAACTCTTGCGACCTGATCCGAACTATTATTACGACCAGCAGGTCAAAGGAGAATTGATTGCGGAAGGCCATTCTCGAATGGCGGCGCCGCTGGTCAATTTTGGCTTAGCGTCGATCGCGGTTCTCGCACTGGTCGGGGGCGAATTCAGCCGCCGTGGCTACGGACAAAGGATCGCTATTGCCGCCGGCATCGGGATCGTCGTGCGCGTTACCGCAATCGCATTACAGTCAGCCGCAAGAGACGACGCGGCCCTGAATGTCGTACAGTACCTCTTTCCCATCGTGATCACCGCTTTCACACTGACGCTGTTGCTCATCGGTCGAAAGCGAAAGGGGCGTCACCAACGAGTTCCCCTTGATCCGGCGTCCGCCTGAGAGATCGCGCGATGTTCCTCACGAGCCGTATCGGTCGGTATCTATTCCGCGAATTGGCGTCCGCGTACGCTATAACGCTAGGCGTTATTTTGATGGCGATCACGTTAGTCGACGTCGTGGAACAAATGCGCGGCCTTGGTAAGCGCGTTAAGTTGCCCATACTTGATGCGTTGGGGCTGACATTCCTCAAGATCCCCGGCTTGATCGATGAGACGCTCGCCTTTGTTGTGCTTGTCGGCACTATGGTCGCGTTCATCCGCATGAACCGTCGAGGCGAATTGTCGGCGCTACGCGCTGCCGGCGTTTCAGCATGGCGTTTTACCACCCCCGCTTTTTTAACGGCGGCCGTATTAGGGTTATTCGCTACGGTCGCGTTAAATCCTGGCGGCGTTTATTTGAGTTCAGTCTATGAAGCGCGAAAGGCCGATATAAAAGGACAGGGCGCCCAGAGCAAAGCAGCCGCTGAGCGCGTCTGGCTGCGGCAGCGCGAAAAAAACGCTCAAACAATCATCACTGGTATGCCGGCCGGCGATGGGCGCGCCAATCTTCTGGTGGCCGTATTCTTCGTTTTC
>JBEVJO010000251.1:0-13833 GCA_040510175.1 Caulobacterales bacterium | reverse complement strand
GGCGCTGGGGGCGTTTTGGTGGGGGGACGGTTCGGCAAGAAATAGCGCGGAGGGAACTCGGGGCGTTCAATGGGCCGCTCGAACGGGGGGCGTTTTTTGTTGTGGGGGGGGGTGGCGCCGCGCGACCTTATTTCCAGGAACATTCACGGCGGAAAACCGTTTTATCGGCAAGACAAATCCCTAAATCCGAAAAGGACCGCCCCGCGATGAGCAAACTCTCCAAAGCGCAAAAAGAGCCGAAAGAACAATTCTTCGACGAACTCAAAAAAAATCACACGGTCATGCTGGGCATCGACCAGGATCGCGGCCACATGGCGCCGATGACGGCCTTCGTGGATCACGAGCGCGACGACCGCATTTATTTCTTCACGCGCGACGATTCTCACATCGCCAAGAGCGCGGGCGAAGACGCGCATATGTGCGTGTTCGGCAAGCATGACGATTATCATTCCTGCGTGCATGGCCGCCTGCAGGAAATTTCCGACGCGAGCGTGCGCGATAAATTCTGGAATCCCGTTCTGTCCGCCTGGTACCCGCAGGGCAAGGACGACCCGAATATGCGCATCCTGGAATTCCAGGCGCGCGAAGCCGAGGTTTGGGCCTCGGAGAGCAATTCCTTCCGGTTCGGATTTGAGATCGCCAAAGCCAATTCTACAGGCGAAGAGCCGGATGTTGGCGTACGCACGAAAATCCAGTTTTAGGAGGAAGGCTTATGCGACAAGAACCGAAAAAGCCGGCGAAAATTCAGCGTGAAATGCCCAAGGTAGAAGGCGAAGGCAGCTATACTGCCACCCGAGCTTACAATGAGCGCCTTGAAGGCTTCATCAAGGACAAGGGCGACCGCATCGACGAAATGGCGAAGGACGCCGCCGCCGAGCTGGACAGCCCCAAGGGCAATGACCTGAAGAAGGCCGAGAAGGAAGGGCGTTCACACGCCAAACACTAAACGGCCATCCGACCAGACAAAATGAAAACGGCGGACCTTGCGGCCCGCCGTTTTTGTTTCGTTCAACAGCCAGCGATTACTCGCCGGCTTGTTCTTTCGGTTGCGGCGCGATTGGTTCGCCGGTGACCTGATCGACCAGCTTCATCGACAAGCGGACTTTGCCGCGATCGTCGAAGCCGAGCAGTTTCACCTTCACCATTTGGCCTTCCTTGACGACATCCGAGGTCGCTTTCACGCGATGCGGCGCCATTTCGGAAATGTGGACCAAACCGTCTTTGGCGCCGAAGAAGTTCACGAAGGCGCCGAACTCCATCACCTTGACGATCTTGCCGTCATAGATCGCGCCGACTTCAGGTTCTGACGTCAGCGATTTGATCCACTTGATGGCGGCGTCGATCGCTTCCTGGTTGGAGGACGCCACCTTCACGGTGCCGTCGTCCTGGATGTCGACCTTGGCTTTGGTCTTTTCGACGATCTCGCGGATCACCTTGCCGCCGGTGCCGATCACATCACGGATCTTGTCGGTCGGAATTTTGATCTGCACGATCTTCGGCGCGTAGGCGCCGATTTCGCCGCGGGCAGTACCCATGGCTTTGTTCATTTCGCCGAGGATATGGATGCGGCCTCTGTGCGCCTGTTCGAGCGCGGTCCGCATGATCTCTTCGGTGATGCCGGTGATCTTGATGTCCATCTGAAGCGCGGTGATCCCGTGCTCCGTACCGGCCACCTTGAAGTCCATGTCGCCGAGGAAATCCTCATCGCCAAGAATGTCGGTTAGCACGGCGAACTCGTCGCCTTGCTTCACCAGACCCATGGCCACGCCGGCCACTGGCGCCAGGATCGGCGCACCGGCGTCCATCAACGCAAGCGAACCGCCGCAGACCGACGCCATCGAGCTGGAGCCGTTGGACTCGGTGATCTCCGACACCAAACGAATGGTGTAGGGGAAGTCTTCCGTCTTCGGCAGAACAGCCTTCAGCGCCCGCTTGGCGAGATTGCCGTGGCCGATTTCGCGGCGGCCAGGTCCCATCATGCGGCCCACTTCACCCACCGCGTATGGCGGCATGTTGTAGTGCATCATGAAGCGGTCTTTGTGCAGACCTTCCAGACCGTCGATCATTTGCTCGTCGTCGGCGGTGCCGAGCGTTGCAACAACCAAAGCCTGGGTTTCACCGCGCGTGAACAAGGCTGAGCCGTGTGCGCGTGGCAAGGTTTGCGTTTCGACCACGATGGGACGCACGACATCGAGACCGCGGCCGTCGATGCGCTTGCCTTCTTTCACGATGGCGTTGCGGACGATTTCCGCTTCCGCCGCCTTGAAGGACTCGCCGAACAACTGCTCGCTCATGCCGTCTGGATTGGCTTCGGAAAGCACCAGGGCTTTCTTGGCCTTGTCCTTGGCGACGCTGAGCGCTTCACGGCGGGGCGTCTTTTCCACGATGTTGTAGGCCGAGCGCAGATCCGACCCGATCAGGCCAGTGACCTTCGCGACATACGGTTCTTTGTCTTCCGGCGTGAACGGCCAAGGATCCTTCGCCGCCACTTCCGCCAGCTTGATGATCGCCTCGATCACCGGCTGGAAGTTCTTATGGCCGAACATCAGGGCTTCGAGCATCCGGGCTTCGGACAGTTCCGAAGCTTCGGACTCGATCATCATGATGGCGTCGGAGGTGCCGACGATCATCAGATCGAGCTTCGATTCCTTCATGTCCTGAACCAGCGGGTTCAGCACCAGCTTGCCGTCGATTTCAGCGACGCGAGCGCCGCCGATCGGACCGAGGAACGGCAGACCCGACAGCGTCAGTGCGGCGGACGCCGCAACGAACGCCACCACATCCGGATCGTTCTCAAGGTCATAGGACAGAACGGTGACGACGACTTGCGTCTCGTTCTTGAAGCCCTTTGGGAACAGCGGACGAATAGGCCGGTCGATCAGGCGCGAAATCAGCGTTTCGCGCTCGGTCGGACGCGCTTCCCGTTTGAAAAACCCACCCGGGATACGGCCCGCAGCGTAGTATTTTTCCTGGTAGTTCACGGTCAGCGGAAAGAAGTCGATGCCCGGCTTCGCCGAAGGGGCAGCAACAACAGTGGCGAGCACAGTCGTCTCGCCATAGGTGGCCAGGACAGAGCCCGTGGCCTGACGCGCAATGCGTCCGGTCTCAAGGGTGAGCTTGCGCCCAGCCCAAGTTAGAGAAACTTTTTTCGTGTCAAACATTGGATCCGTCTCCAACGACGGCGAGATCAGCGGCGCAGGCCAAGTTTTTCAATCAAGGCCTGATAGCGGCTTGCATCGGTCGCTTTCAAATAGTCGAGCAGGCGGCGGCGTTGTGAAACCATCTTCAACAGGCCGCGCCGCGAGTGATTGTCTTTTTTGTGTTCTTTAAAGTGCTCAGTCAGGTTCGAGATGCGAACGGTCATGATCGCGACTTGAACTTCAGGCGACCCGGTGTCGCCAGCTGTACGAGCATATTCTTGGACGAGCGCGTTCTTGCGCTCTTGGGTAATCGACATCTCATGTCTCCTGGTTAGGGTAAAAGATGCGAGTCGGATTGAACCTTCCCGCACGCATTTCACCTAAGGCGACGGCTTTACCCCCACACGTTGCAAGTGCTGCACGGGAAGCGTCCTCTCCAGAGACGGTCCGAGGACGCATCTTGGAGCGGAGCGATTCCACTTGGTGTGGGAGCAGGACAATAGGCCGGCCCTGCCTCAGGCTAAGAGCCTCTTCGCCTTTGATGGCCAGCGCCGGGATGTCGTCCAGCGCGGTCTCAAGGGGTAGAAGGGCCCGTTGCGCGGCGTCCTTATGCACGAGATCAATCAGTTCGTCGAGAGTCACCGCGATTTCTTCCGAAAAGCGTCCGACGCAGGCCCGGCGCAGGTCGACGACATGTCCCTCCGCGCCCAAAGCGATCGCCAAATCACGCACTAAGGCACGGATATAATAACCTTTTCCGCAGCGGACCTCGCATAGAAGCTTGTCCGGCGTGGAGCCTTCCAACACCTGCGCGTCGTGCAAAATGACGGTCCGCGCGGCCAGTTCCGGGGTCTCGCCGTCGCGCGCCAAATCATAAGCGCGCTCGCCGCCGATTTTGATGGCCGAGTAGATCGGCGGAATTTGCTCTTTTTCGCCAACGAATTCCGCCAGCGCCGCTGCGGCGGCTTGCGGGTCCGGGCGCACATCGGAACGAGCGATCTCCTTGCCTTCGGCGTCCTGGGAATCCGTGGAGACGCCCCAGGCGATGCCGAAGCGATAGACCTTCTCGGCCTCCATCAGCCAAGGCACCGTCTTGGTCGCCTCGCCGAGAGCGATCGGCAGAATGCCGGTGGCGAGCGGATCGAGCGTGCCGGCGTGCCCGGCTTTGTTGGCGTTGAACAGGCGACGGATCTTGGCCACCGCATCGGTCGAGGTCATCTCAGCCGGTTTGTCGAGCGCGATCCAGCCGTGGATGTCCAGGCCCTTCTTGCGGCGTCCCATATTCTAGGAATCCTGACCGTCGTCTTGCGACTTTTCAGCGTCCGCATCGCGCTGACGCTGCAGATCCCGGCGGACTTCATCCGACGACAGCAGGCTTTCGATATGACTGGCGACGGCGAAGGATTGATCGGGGAGGAAATTGAGGTGCGGGGTAAAACGCAGATCGATTTCCTTGCCGAGGCGTCCGCGCAAAAAGCCGGCGCAGCGATTGAGTCCGTCCGCGATCGTCTGCCCGCTGCCGCCGCCCAGCGGCGCACAGAACACCGTCGCGTTCCTGAGGTCAGGGCTCATGCGCGCTTCGGACAAGGTAATCGAGACGCCATACAGGGCCGGATCGCGCAGATCCTCCCGCCGCAGAATGTCGGCCAATGCGTGCCGCACCAATTCGCCCGCCTGCAATTGACGTTGCGTCGGTCCCTTCGCGCCATGCGGCGACGTGGGTTTGGCGCGATAGCCGGATTTTTTGGACATCAGATATTCCTAGCGGATGCGACGGGATCGGCCGGCGCATCCAGCATCAAAACGAAGAGCGAGCGGATCGCCTTCGACTAGCCTTTGTTTTCGAGCGCGCGCTTGATCACTTCGACTTCAAAGCATTCGATCTGGTCGCCCGTCCGAATGTCCTGATAGTTTTCGAAGCCCATGCCGCATTCCATGCCGGAGGTAACTTCCGGCACTTCGTCCTTGAAGCGCTTCAAGGTGCCCAGCTTGCCTTCGTGGATAACCACATTGTCGCGCAGCAAACGTACGCCGGAGCCGCGTTTGACGACGCCTTCGGTGACGCGGCAGCCGGCGACCTTGCCGACCTTGGTGATGTTGAAGACTTCCAAGATCTGCGCGTAGCCCAAGAAGCGTTCGCGCAGTTCCGGCTTCAACATGCCGGACAGCGTGTCGCGGATATCGTCGAGCAGATTGTAGATGATCGAGTAATAGCGAATTTCGACGCCCTCGCGCTGTGCCATGTCGCGCGCTTGCGCGTTGGCCCGAACGTTGAAGGCGATCAGAGGCGCGCCCGAGGACTTCGCCAGATCGACATCCGATTCCGTAATGCCGCCGACCGCGCCCATGATAACGCGGGCGCGCACTTCTTCCGTCGAAAGACGGCCAAGCGCATGCGTGATGGCTTCCACGGAACCCTGCACGTCGGCTTTCAGGATCAAAGGCAGATCGCGCACTTCGTCGGTCTTGAGGCGCGCCATCATCTGCTCGAGCGACGCCCGCGCCGAGGTCGGCACCAGGCTTTGCTCGCGCTTCATGCGGCCACGATAATCGGAGACTTCCCGCGCCCGCGCTTCGTTTTCGACCACGAAAAGCGAATCGCCGGGTTCCGGAACCGATTCCAGACCCAACACTTCAACAGGTTCGGAGGGACCGGCTTCAGCCACTTGCTGACCGCGTTCGTTCATGAGCGCGCGCACGCGGCCCCAGACTGAACCGACCACCACGATGTCACCGCGCCGCAAGGTGCCGCGGCTGATCAAAGCCGTCGCGACGGGGCCACGACCTTTATCAAGCTTCGCTTCGACCACCGTCGCTTCCGCCGGACGCGTCGGGTTGGCTTTCAATTCCATCAATTCAGCTTGCAGCGTGATTGCTTCGACGAGCTTATCGAGACCGATCTTTTTGGTCGCTGAAACCTCGATCGCCTGCACATCGCCGCCATAAGCTTCTGTCTGCAGATCGTGACTGAGCAAATCCTGCTGGATCTTGGCGGCGTTGGCGCCTGGCTTGTCGATTTTGTTGATCGCCACAATGATCGGCGCGCCGGCCGCTTTGGCATGGCTGATCGCTTCGATCGTTTGCGGCATGATCCCGTCATCCGCGGACACAACCAGCACGACGATGTCTGTTACCTGTGCGCCGCGCGAGCGCATCGATGAGAACGCGGCGTGACCCGGCGTATCCAGGAAGCTGACGCGGTCGCCATTCGGCAAACGCACCTGATAGGCGCCGATATGCTGGGTGATGCCGCCGGCTTCGCCGGCCGCCACGTCGGTCTGACGCAGCGCGTCGAGCAGCGACGTCTTGCCGTGATCGACGTGACCCATGATCGTGACCACAGGCGGCCGCGTCACCAGATCCGCCGGATCGTCGGTTTCGCCCGAAAGGCCGGTTTCAACATCGGATTCGGCGACGCGCTTCACCACGTGTCCAAATTCGGAAACGATCAGTTCGGCGGTGTCGGCGTCGATCGGATCGATGGCGCGGACCATCTGGCCCTGACGCATCAGATACATCACGACGTCCTTGACGCGCTCGGCCATACGATTGGCGAGTTCTTGGACGGTGATGATTTCAGGAATGACGACTTCGCGCACGACCTTGTCGCGCTCTTCCTTACCGCCGCCGGCAAGGCGGCGTTGCTTTTCTTTTTCGCGGGCGCGGCGCACGGAGGCCAGCGAACGGCCCTTTTCGTCGCTGTCCGAGGTCACGGCGGTGATGGTCAAACGGCCTTGGCGACGGCGCTGTTCATCTTTGCCACGGCTGATCGGTTTGACGACCGGCGCGGGCGTCAATTGCTTGCCGGCGCGCTTCACGCGTCCGCCAAGTTCGGCCAGCGTATCGCGTTCCGGCGTAGCCGGGGCTGTCCGCATAGGCGCTGCATCGGCGTCGCCGGAGGCATCCGCGAAAGCCGGCGCTTCTGCGCCGTCAGTCGCGACCGGCGCTGCAGTGGCGGCAACCTCTTCAATTTCGTCTTCGTCGGCTTCCCGGCTCTGGGCCAGAAGGCTGCGTTCTTCAGCGTCGCGTTTGGCGCGCGCTTCGGCTTCGATCCGGTCGCGTTCGCGGCGTTCGTCTTCGTCTTCCTTGGCGCGGCGCAGCGCTTCGGTGCGCGCCTTCATCTCGGCGTCGGACAATCCGCCCGAACGCGGCAAGACCGCGGTCTGGGTTGCGGCAGCGGCCGGTTTCGGCGCGGTAGCAGGCTTCGGCGCTGGCGCTTCCGCAACAACCGCTTCCTTCACCGGCTCAGCGGCCGGCTTGGCGCCTGGCTTGGTCAGCGTACGGCGCGACTTCGTCTCGACGACGACAGTCTTGGTGCGCCCATGGCTAAAGCTCTGCCGCACCGTGCCCGCGCTCAGCGTCCGCTTCAAGGTCAGCGGCTTGCGCTCCTCAGCGCCCTTTTCGGGATCTTGTCCGTCACCCATGCTTAAAGACTGGTCCGTTCCTACAAAAACAACAATGTCAGCCGCCGTGTAAGTGCCTCGGCGGCCAAGTGAAATTCGGTCAATCGACAATATCCTGGCGCCAATCGGCCGGAATTATCGCGCGGAATCCGGAGAGGCGTCCAATATCGACGGTCCAACGGTGCGCAAGGCGTCCCATCGGGATGGCAGCGTGTACCACACGATCCCGCCCCAACGCCACCCCCAGTTCCTCGGCTGTGAAGCAACCCGCAACCCGGACCGGACCGTACATTCCGCGGGCCAAACCCAGGAGCTTGTCCCGGCCGTCGGCCGCCCCGTCGGAGGCCTCGATCAGCCATTGCGGCTTTTCCTTCCGGATCGCCGCATCAACCGAATCCGAGCCCAGGATTAACTCCCCGGCGCCCCGCGCAATGCCCAAAAAATCAAGGCATCGCCTGGCCAACAGGGCCTCAACCCGATCCGCCAGAGCGGGCGTAACGCTCACCGCACGCTTGAAACCCCGGGCGAAGCCGCCTTTGGCCGTAGCGGCCTCGACAGCCGCCCGCTCGGCCAGGGTCCAGACGCCCCGGCCCGGTAACTTGGCGACGATGTCCGGCGTTACAAGACCAGCCGGGTCCAGCGCAAAGCGCACCAGCCGGTCGTCGGAGGTCCGCTCGCCGGTGGCGGCGCAGCGCCGCTCCCGGCCGGATTTATCCTCCGGTTCGCCGTCTTCGCTTAGGATGCAGTCGGCGCCGTCACGAGCCTTCGCCGTCATCGGACGCCTCCTCGGTCTCTTCCGAAGGCGCTTCGATCCAGCCGGCGGCGATACGGGCGTTCATGATGAGGGCTTCGGCATCGGGAGCCGACAGATTAAAGCTCTCCAGAGCGCCCGGCACGCGCACCCGCTCATTGCTCTTTTTGTTGGTTTCAAAATAGCCGGTCAGTTCGTCGGCAGTGAACCCCGCGAAGTCGTCCAGCGTCTTGATGCCTTGCTCGCCCAAAGACACGACCTGCTGCAGCGTCAGGCCTTCGACTTCTTTCAGATCGTCGGCGACGCCCAGTTCGATCCGCTTGGCGTCCAGTTCGGCGGCTTGGCGCTCCAGGTGATCCTTGGCGCGGGCTTGGAGTTCTTCGGCGGTTTCCACATCGAAGCCTTCGATCATCGCCAGATCGTCGAGATCGACGAGCGCCACTTCCTCGATCGAAGCAAAACCTTCGGTCGCCAGCAATTGGCCCATGGTTTCGTCGACGTCGAGCGCCTCCTGGAACAACTTGGCGCGTTCCTCGAATTCCTTGTTGCGGCGCGCGGATTCAACTTCCTCAGTGAGAATGTCGATCTGCCAGCCCGTCAGCTGCGAAGCCAGACGCACATTCTGACCGCGGCGGCCGATGGCGAGCGAGAGTTGCTCATCCGGCACCACGACTTCGACGCGGCTTTCATCTTCGTCCATGACGACCTTGGCGACTTCGGCGGGTTGCAGCGCGTTGACGATGAAGGTCGCGGCGTTCGGCGACCATGGGATGATATCGATCTTCTCGCCTTGCAGTTCGGAGACAACCGCCTGCACGCGCGCGCCGCGCATACCGACGCAGGCGCCGACCGGATCGATCGAGCTGTCGTTCGACAAAACCGCAATTTTGGCGCGGCTGCCCGGATCACGCGCCACCGCGCGGATTTCGATCACGCCATCATAAACTTCCGGCACTTCGAGCGAAAACAGCTTGGCCATGAATTGGGGATGGGCGCGCGACAGGAAAATTTGCGGCCCCTTGGCTTCGCGCCGCACGTCATAGAGGAATGCGCGCACGCGGTCGCCGACCTGCAGATTCTCGCGTGGAATCGCTTGATCGCGACGCACCACGCCTTCAGCGCGGCCGATATCGACGATGACATTGCCGAATTCGGCGCGTTTAACGACGCCGTTTACGATCTCGCCGACGCGGTCTTTGTATTCTTCATATTGGCGGTCGCGCTCCGCTTCACGGACACGCTGGGTGATGACTTGCTTGGCAGTTTGCGCGGCGACACGGCCGAACTCGACCGGCGGCAATGTGTCGGAAAGCTCATCTCCAACGACTGCGCCGGGCTTTTTGCGCTGAGCGCGCGCGACGTCGATTTGCGTATGTTCATCTTCCACCTCTTCCACAACTGTCAGCACCCGTCGCAGAGTCACTTCGCCGGTTTTGGCGTCGATATCCGCGCGGATGTCATTTTCTGCGCCGTACCGGGCGCGAGCGGCCTTCGCCATCGCGTCGGCCATGGCCGCCACGACGATTTCCTTGTCGATCGACTTTTCGCGAGCGACAGCATCAGCGATCTGCAAGATCTCGAGCCGGTTCGCGGATACGCCGGTATTCATGGGATGCTCCTATTCGTCCTCTGCGACGGCGTCTTCGCCGGCGTCAGCATCTTCAAATTCGGGTTGGTCTTCGCCGCGCTCTTTGGCGCGGCGCATGTCTTCTGCAATCAATTCGTCGGTCAGAACGAGGCGGGCATCCTGTAGCTGGTTGAAGCGCCAGGAAAAAACCTCGCCGTCATCCTGCTTCAGGCGGATTTCTTCGCCGTCGACGCCGGCCAGCAAGCCACGAAAGCGCTTGCGGCCATTTTCCATGCGCGCCAGTTCGACCTTGGCCTCGAAGCCTTCGAAGCTGGCGAAATCCTGCAAGCGGGTAAGCGGCCGGTCGATGCCGGGCGACGACACTTCCAAAGTGTACCCCGCCGGGATCGGATCCATCTCTTCCAAGGGCAGCGACATCGCGCGGGACAGTTTGGCGCAATTTTCCACGTTGAAACCGCCGTCTGCGCGCTGCGCCATGATCTGGACGCGCGGCCGCCGGTCGCCCAGCACGCGTACCCGCACGATCTCGAAACCGAGTTCGGCGGCGCAGCGATCAGCGATCGCGGCAATCTTGTCCTCAAGAATTGAGGCGGTGCGCATTAACTCTCCTGAACCGCGAGCGTGTTTGAGCAACAAAAAAGCGGCCCCGGACGGGGCCGCCTGCCGTGCATCCACACGTAGACGGGTAATGTGAGGTTGTTTTAGCGCACCCCAATCCCTTTGTCATCTCCCTTGTATCGCCCCAATCCACACGAATAATTCCCGTGGCGCCAGCAGGGGATACGCATGGGCCTCAAAGCACTCACTCTCACGACTGTCCTTCTGACGTTTACCATAGCGGCAAACGTTCGCGCCGACCCGAGCATGGACCGGATGCAAGCCATGCAAGCGGCGCAGGCCCAAGCTGAAGCGGCCGCCAGCCGTCCGGGCGACGAAGCGCTCACCTGCGAACAGCTGCAGACCGAGATGACCACGAGCATGAACGATCCCACCGTGCAGGCGGCGATCCAGAGCAACGGCGCCAACGCCATGGCAATGCAACAGCAAGCGCAAAACGCGCGGGCCGGCGCCGTGGGCATGGCTGGGACCAGCATGGCGATGGGGCTCGCCTCATCCTTTGTGCCCGGCCTCGGCTTCGCGCAGGCAATCGCGATGCAAGCGCAGATGGGACAGATGAAAAACCAGACCGCCGCCAATCAGCGTCAGATGGGCGAGATGGCCGACAACATGACCAGCATCATGCCGCAGCTGATGCGCGGACAACGCGTTTATAATCTGGCGAGCGCCAAGAATTGCGCCTTCCTGCAAGGGCCGCCACCAGGCGCGCCGACGCCGCCAAACTGAGCAGAGGCGCGGCGCTTCAACCTCGATTAGCCTGGCTAAAGACCCAGATCATGGGCAAGGGCTTGTCTGAACACGCCTTGCCGCCAGATACCGATACGACGTTTCCTCCCGGAGTTTCCATGAGCGCCTTGTTCTCCCCACTCGCGCTGCGCGGCGTGACTTTGCCCAATCGCGTTATCGTTTCGCCGATGTGCCAATATTCGGCGGAGCATGGGCGCGCCACGGATTGGCATATGATGCATCTGGGCGGATTGGCGCTCTCCGGCGCCGGTATGCTAATCACCGAAGCGACAGCCGTGGAACCCGAAGGGCGGATCAGTCCTGGCGATTTAGGCCTGTATGACGACGCCACGGAAGCGGCGCTGGAGCCGGTGATCCAAGCGGTCCGCGCTTATTCGCAAATCCCCTTTGTATTTCAGATTGCCCACGCGGGACGGAAAGCCTCCAGCGAGGCGCCCTGGAAAGGCGGCGCGCAAATTCCCGTGAGCAAGGGCGGCTGGCTGGGCTTTGCGCCATCCGCCATCGCGCACGCTGAAGATGAAGCCGCACCGATCGCACTCGACGAGGCCGGCCTCGCCCGCATTCGCAACGCCTTTGTCGATACCGCCAAACGTGCGGTGCACCTCGGCGCAGACGGCGTCGAAATTCACGCCGCGCACGGTTATTTGCTGCATGAATTCCTGTCGCCGATTTCCAATAAGCGCACTGATTCCTATGGCGGCTCGCTGGAGAACCGGCTGCGCTATCCGCTGGAAATTTTCGATGCGGTGCGCGCAGTCGTTCCTGACGACAAACCGGTGGGCGTGCGTGTTTCTGCGTCGGACTGGGTGGATGGCGGCTGGGATATCGATCAAACGATCGCGTTTGCATTGGAACTCAAAAAGCGCGGCGTCGATTGGATTGATGCGTCATCCGGCGGCATCTCACCGCACCAGAAGATCGCACTGAAGCCAGGCTATCAGGTGCATTTTGCCGAAGCGATCAAGGCCGCGAGCGGCATTCCCACAATCGCTGTCGGCCTGATCACCGATCCGCAGCAGGCTGAAGAGATCGTCTCAAGCGGCAAGGCCGATATGGTGGCGCTGGCCCGCGCCATCCTGTTCGATCCGCGCTGGCCTTGGCATGCCGCCGCTGCGCTTGGCGCGCAGGTCGACGCCCCGCCGCAATATTGGCGTTCACCGCCGCGGGAACACAAAAACCTGTTCCGCGAGAGCCTGCATAGCCAGCGTTAGAGTGACACGCGCTAAAAACCAGCGCAGGCAGGGCGCTCAACAACGAGAACGGCTTCCTGCTGGAATCGTTTCACATAGGCGTCGCGAACCGCGGCGATCAGCGGCGCGTCTTTATCAGCGTCGGACAAAACCAGCACGATGACCTTCGACGGCTCCTGCACCGTCTCGCCATTGTCGCCGCGCCATTGACCAGCGGCCTCCAGCACCGTGAACCCGGCCGGAAAGCGCGGCGTCACTTCCTTAGCAACGAAGTCCGCCCAATCCACGTCCGACACTTGACCGCCGCTCGGGATATTCCGCCCGAAGAACATCTCGGCGGTTAGGGTTTGGGTGAAGCCCACGGGGCACGATCCGCCACTTAATGGCGCGGTGGCGCACCCGGACAATCCAGCGGAAAGCAAAACAGCACCGGCGAACACGAAGCGCTTCATTCCACTACCCGCTCAAAGTCAAAGAACACCGGCGCCATGTCGCCCAGGCCTTTGGTCTGATAGCGCGTGGTGACATGATCCCCCGGCGGCGTTTTCCAGTCCGTCGGGCTGCGCGCCGTCCAGACAAAACGCCGGTCGCGCAACATGCGCTCCAGCATCCACTCCGCATAATCAGCCCAATCGGTGGCGAGCCGCAACGCGCCGCCGGGCCGGATCACGCGCGCCAGTTCGGCGATGAAATCCGGTTGGATCAACCGGCGTTTATGATGCCGCGTCTTTGGCCAAGGATCGGCGAACAAAATGAAGGCGCGCGCAATGCTGGCGTCCGCCAGACGCCCGACAATGTCGCGCGCGTCGCCCATGTGCAGGCGGATGTTGGCGAGGTTTTTCTCTTCGATTCCGACCAACGCCTTGGCGATGCCTTCTTCGAAGGGCTCCGCTGCGACAAATCCAATATCGGGATGCCGCTCCGCCTGACCCAGCAAATGCTCGCCCCCGCCAAAGCCGATCTCCAGCCAAATTTCCTTCGGCGCGGGATCGAACAACGCCGCGGGATCGAGCATTTCCTGCTCTGCGCCGGGAAAGCCAAGCGGCACCTCCAGATGCGGCAGCAGCGCCTCGATCAGCCCTTGCTGACGCGCCGACAAGGGCCGTCCTTTGGCGCGGCCGAAGGTGCGGAGAGGTCCAAAAGCTTCCATGCGCCGCTTACACCACACTGTACATTGCAAGACAAAGCGGTTTCCTGCTCTAGGCTTGGCCGAGCGATCCAACCGTCCAGTAAAGGCGAAGAGATTATGAGTAGCTTTCAGATCGCGATGTCCGCGCTGGATTACGCGGCAGTGTTCGTCTTTGCCGCAACCGGCGCGCTCGCTGCGGCGCGGCGGCAGCACGACATCGTCACCTTCGGATTTTTCGCTGCGGTCACCGGCGTGGGCGGCGGCACG
>JBEVJO010000250.1:0-5837 GCA_040510175.1 Caulobacterales bacterium | reverse complement strand
TCACCTTTGAAGATGTGCTGGCCCAGGTGAAGGCCCGGGACGCCCGCGACCAGAACAGGGCGGTCGCTCCGGCAAAGGCGGCCTTAGACGCGCACTTGCTCGACACCACCAGTCTGAGTATAGAAGCGGCCGTCGAACGGGCGCTCGCGATTGTGGACACCGCAATCGAGCGCAGCGGCGCTATCTAACCACCCTTCTGCGCTGATCTGGAAACGGCTCGGTTCTCGGGGCGTTTTTGGCGTTTCAGCCGTTTGACGCTTTCGCATCGTCGGAGGTCTGAGCCGGTCCATGGTGGGCCGGATTGGGTCTCAAGACCGCTGGATACAACCGGCTGGCCCTAACGACATATTTTGGAGACACACGTTCGATGGCTCAATCGGCGACCATGACCCCTAAGCGCGAAGATTTCGCGGAACTACTCGAAGCCAGCTTCCACAGCCGCAACATTCAAGAAGGCAAAGTTCTCACCGCGCGCATCGCCGGTTTGGAGAACGACTTCGTAATCGTCGATGTTGGCTTGAAGACCGAAGGACGCATTCCGATGCGCGAATTCGCGCAAGACGCGCGCGAACTGAAAGTTGGCGACGACGTTGAGGTCTATCTCGACCGCATCGAAAACGCTTTGGGCGAAGCCGTCATCAGCCGCGAAAAAGCGCGCCGCGAAGAAGCCTGGACGCGTCTGGAAAAATCATTCGCCGCCAATGAACCCGTTAACGGTTCCATCGTCGGCCGCGTCAAAGGCGGCTTCACTGTTGATCTCGGCGGCGCCTCGGCGTTCTTGCCGGGCTCACAAATCGACATCCGGCCGGTGCGCGACGTCGCGCCGCTGATGCACATTGAACAACCCTTCTCGATCCTGAAAATGGATCGCCCGCGCGGCAATATCGTGGTTTCCCGCCGCGCCGTGCTGGAAGAATCCCGCGCCGAGCAACGCGCCGAAATCGTCGGCCAATTGCTGGAAGGCGAAATCCGCGAAGGCGTGGTCAAGAACATCACCGATTACGGCGCATTCGTGGATCTGGGCGGCATCGACGGCTTGCTGCACGTCACGGACATGTCCTGGAAGCGCATTTCGCATCCAAGCCAGGTTGTGCAGGTCGGCGAAACGCTCCGGGTGCAGATCATCAAGATCAACCCCGAAACCCAGCGCATTTCGCTCGGCATGAAGCAATTGCTGTCCGATCCGTGGGAAGGCGTTGAGCAAAAATATCCTGTCGGCGCCAAGTTCACGGGCCGCGTGACCAACATCACCGACTACGGCGCCTTCGTTGAATTGGAAGCTGGCGTTGAAGGTCTGGTTCACGTCTCCGAAATGAGCTGGACCAAGAAGAACGTCCATCCAGGCAAGATCGTGTCGTCTTCGCAAGAAGTTGAAGTCATCGTGCTCGATGTGGACAGCGACAAGCGCCGCATCTCGCTCGGTTTGAAGCAGTGCATGCGCAATCCGTGGGAAGCTTTCATCGAGGCGCATCCTGTCGGCTCGACCATTTCGGGCGAGATCCGCAACATCACCGAATTCGGTCTGTTCGTGGGCGTCGACGCCGAATTGGACGGCATGGTTCATTTGTCCGACATCGATTGGGACAAGTCCGGCGAAGAAGCGATCCAAGCCTACAAAAAGGGCGATGTGGTTGAAGCCAAGGTTCTCGACGTCGATCTGGAAAAAGAACGCATCAGCCTGGGCATCAAGCAACTGAAGGGTGACCCAATTGGAGGCGACGAATTCCGCCGCGGCCAGACCGTTACGGTTACCGTGCAGGAAATCACCTCCGGCGGCATCGAAGTCGCGTTTGGTCCGGACAATCAGATGAAATCCTTCATCCGCAAGTCCGACCTGTCGCGCGACCGCGGCGAACAGCGGCCTGAGCGTTTCGCCGTCGGCGATCGCGTGGACGCCCTTGTCGCTAGCATGGACAAAGCCTCGCGCCGCGTCTCTTTGTCGATCAAGGCGCTTGAAATTACTGAAGAAAAGGAAGCGATCGCACAGTTCGGCTCCACCGATTCCGGGGCTAGCCTGGGCGACATTCTTGGCGCCGCTTTGCGGGATTCCAAGAAAGACTAAGGTCGTCAGGCCTTTCGCAGTTCTGATTATTGGGAAACTGGCCGGCGGCGACGCCGGCCTTTTTCTTTGGCGCTTTCTATGGCGTATCCTTGGTTGTGGCGCCCAAACCGTAACCCCACCGAAGCGATGAAAGTTTCGTGAGCATTATTAATGGGTTGACGCCGCCCTGACTCCTTGCGCAAAGTGGATGAAAGCCAGAGCCCTTCCCGATCGAATTCAATCGATCGGATAAGAAGGGCTCTCATTTAAAAGTGTAGAGCATCATTCATCGATCAATCTGGGTCGATTGATCGGATGATGCTTTAGGGGCGCGACTGCGCCGAAGGGGGAGGCTCGTCTCAGCTATGTTGCGGTCCGAACTTGTAGAGGCGCTCGCCGAGAAAAATAAAAACCTTCTGACCACCGATGTGGAGAAGGTTGTCGACGTCGTCCTCGAAGAAATCGCCAAAGCGCTTGAGCGCGGCGATCGCGTGGAATTGCGCGGTTTTGGCGCGTTTTCCGTGCGCAAGCGTGACGCGCGAGTCGGGCGTAATCCGCGCACCGGCGACACCGTCAACGTCGAAGCCAAGCGCGTGCCGTTCTTCCGGGCGGGCAAGGAAATCCGCCAGAAACTGAATGGCGGCCGCGACGACGCTTAAGCGTCGTTCCCGCCCAGTCGATCAAACCGCTTAAACTATTGACCGGATGCGCGACTTCCTGTCCCGTGCAGGCTTCGGATTGGCTTCAAGCTGCGGACGGAGGGCGCTGAATGCTCAAGGAATTTCGTGACTTCGCCATGAAGGGCAATGTCGTCGACTTGGCGATCGGCGTGATCATCGGCGCGGCCTTCGGCAAGATCGTGTCCGGTCTCGTGGATCTGATCATCATGCCGGTGATCGGGTTTCTGACCGGCGGCGTCGATTTCGCCGACATGAAATATGTTCTGAAGGCCGGCGACGAAGCGACCAAGACGCCGGAAGTCGCGATCATGTACGGCGCCTTCATCAACACCATGGTCCAGTTCCTCATCATTGCGTGGGTGCTGTTCCTGATCGTGAAAGCAATCAATTCGATGAAGAAAAAGGAAGAAGCCGCGCCCGCCGCCCCGCCGCGTGAGGAAGTGCTGCTGGAGGAAATCCGCGATTTGTTGAAGCGGTAAGCTTGGGAAGCTTCCAGGCTGAATGCACGCTCCACGGAATCCCCCTCCCCCTTTGCGGGGAGGGGTTAGGGGTGGGGGAGATTCCTGCCATCCAAAGTGAATTTTGGTTGTGCCCTAGAAGCGTTGCTCATTTAGATCGTTCCTCATGCTTTTCCTTCGTTTCTTTGCAACGGTGATGTTTGGGCTTTGGGCATATTGCGCCCTTGAAGCGATATTCCACGGCTTGTTCGATCAAGAGGTTTATGGGCGAGCAACGCTTGTTCTATGCGGTGGGCTTTTTCTCGTAATAAGTGTCGGCCTTTGGTGGGCTATGATGAAGGTGACGAGACGCAAAGCCATCTTATGACTAATTGGCTCTGGGCGACTTTTGCTTACTCCTTCACCCCCACCCCCGGCCCCTCCCCGCAAATGGGGAGGGGAGAGGCGCTAGGTCTCCCGTCTTTCAGCCAAGCTTCAGCCCTCCAAAATATTTGCCTTTAAGCTTTGCAGCCCTCACATCACGCCTATGACTACCTCCGTCAAAATCTGCGGTCTGACGACCGAGAACGCCGTGACCGCCGCTTTGGACGGCGGCGCGGATTTTCTCGGCTTCGTGCTTTGTCCGCCCAGCCCGCGCCATCTGTCGATCGCGCGTGCGGCGGAGCTTGCCGCGCCAGCGCGCGGCAAAGCGAAGATCGTCGCCGTGACGGTCGACCCAACCGACGCGGAGATCGACGATCTCATCCGCGATTTCGCGCCGGACTTTATTCAGCTACACGGCCAGGAAACGCCGGATCGCGTGCATGAACTTTCCGCGCGCGGCCTGCCCTTGATCGAAGCGCTGCCTGTGTCTGAAGCGGCCGATCTCGACGCCGCCGCCCATTACGCGGCCGTGCAATATCTTCTCTTCGACGCCAAGCCGCCCAAAGGCGCCGACCGCACCGGCGGGCACGGGATCGCTTTCGACTGGACCCTTCTGGCGGGGCGCAGCTTCGACAGGCCGTGGTTCTTGTCGGGCGGGCTGAACCCGGAGAACGTAGCGGATGCGATCCGGCTGAGCGGCGCGAAATTTGTCGATGTTTCGTCCGGCGTCGAATCGAAGCCAGGCCTGAAAGACCCGGCCCGCGTAAGCGCGTTTCTTTCGGCAGCCAAATCCGCTAGCAGAACTTGAGCGCGCAGTTTCGCGCCAGGAATTGGAAATGAACGTCCGCAATACCAGCCTCCCCGACGAAAACGGCCGCTTCGGCGAATTTGGCGGCCGCTATGTCGCTGAAACCTTGATGCCGCTGATCCTCGAACTGGAGAAGGCGTATGAGGAGGCCAAGGCCGATCCGACCTTCCAGGCGGAACTGGACATATTCCTGCGTGATTTTGTCGGCCGCCCAAGCCCGCTTTATTTTGCGGAGCGTCTGACGGAGCATTTCGGCGGCGCCAAAATCTATTTCAAGCGCGACGAGCTGAACCATACCGGCGCCCACAAGATCAACAATTGCATGGGCCAGATTCTGTTGGCCCGGCGCATGGGCAAAACGCGCATCATCGCTGAAACCGGCGCTGGTCAGCACGGCGTGGCGACGGCGACGGCCTGCGCACGCTTTGGCCTGCCTTGTGTGGTGTTCATGGGCGCCACCGATGTCGAGCGGCAGAAGCCGAACGTGTTCCGCATGAAATTGCTCGGCGCGGATGTGAAGCCGGTGACCTCCGGCGCGGCGACGCTGAAAGACGCGATGAACGAAGCGCTGCGCGACTGGGTCACCAATGTCGACGACACGTTTTACATCATCGGCACGGCGGCGGGTCCGCACCCTTATCCTGCCATGGTGCGCGATTTCCAATCGGTGATCGGGGTCGAAGCGCGCGCGCAAATCCTGGAGCGCGAAGGCCGTCTGCCGGACGCCGTGGTGGCCTGCATCGGCGGCGGCTCCAATGCGATCGGCCTGTTCCATCCGTTTATTGACGACGACAGCGTGAAGCTGATCGGCGTCGAGGCTGCGGGCGAAGGGCTCGACAAATACAATCGTCACGCCGCGGCGCTCAACGGCGGACGCCCTGGCGTGCTGCACGGCAACCGTACCTATTTACTGCAAGACGAGGACGGCCAGATTCTCGAAGGCCATTCGATTTCGGCGGGTCTCGACTATCCGGGCGTCGGGCCGGAGCATTCCTATCTTCGTGATACCGGCCGCGCGCAGTATCGCTCCGCAACAGATCATGAAGCGCTCGACGCCTTCCAGCTTTGCTCGAAACTCGAAGGCATCATTCCGGCGCTGGAGCCAGCGCATGCTTTGGCGCGCGTCGGCGAAATCGCCAAGGAGGTCGGCAAAGGCGGCTTGGTGCTGATGAATCTCTGCGGACGCGGCGACAAGGACATCTTCACCGTCGCTGACGCGCTGGGAGTCACGCTATGACATTCGGGGTTGAGCGTATCGCGGCGCGCTTCGCCGCGTTGAAAAAAGAAAAGCGCGCCGGCTTCGTCGCCTACATCATGGCGGGTGATCCGGATTTCGAAACCACCGCGCAAATCTTGGACGGCCTGCCGGCGGCGGGCGTCGATTTGATCGAGCTTGGCTTCCCGTTCTCCGATCCGATGGCCGACGGTCCGACGATTCAGCGCGCGGGTCTGCGAGCGCTGAAAGGTCAGATGACCTTGTCGAAGGT
>JBEVJO010000249.1:0-8634 GCA_040510175.1 Caulobacterales bacterium | reverse complement strand
GAGTAGCCTTGGTATCGATCTCTGTACTGTCCATTTCGGGGCCTCAAGCGGGCCACAATATGTAGTGGCTGCCTGTGGACAACAATGGACGGGAGAAAAATAGAAAGTCAACACAGTCAGCAGTATAGCACAGAATTTTGAACGTCGGTGGACGTCTAAAAACACTACATTTGGATTTGCCAAGGTCGGGGTCGAGGGTTCGAATCCCTTCGCCCGCTCCAGTGTTTCCTATCAGATCAAAACGATGGCGGTCAGCACAGGCTGACCGGCCGGGTGGAAATCGACTGCGAACTTGTCGCGACTTACATGTCAGCCGATGGACAGAAGGCGCCATCCAGGGCGCTGGATTAAAATCCGCCGCGCGATTCAGAGATCTTTTACGCCGGCGTAGTGCGCCTTAAGCGCAGCGGGAGACTGGTCAAAACGTGCGCGTCGAAGGACGGCAGCAGCTTGATTTCAGACCTGTCGACGGCGAATTCAATTGATTTGAACCGGCGTAAAAAGCTTGCAACGGTGAGGGTGATCTCTCGGCGCGCCAACAGATTGCCAATGCAGAAATGCGCGCCATGACCGAATGTCGAGTGCCGCCTGACATTGCTGCGGTCAATATCGAATTCTCGCGGACGTTCGAAAAGGGCGTCGTCGAAATTTATCGAATCCGTGCGAAAGATTAACCAGGTTCCCTTTGGAATGCTGACGTCACGGATAACGGCATCGCGAGCGGCAGTTCTATATTGGTTGGGCACGGGTCCGTGTATGCGGAGCGTCTCTTCTACAAAGTCATCCACGCGACTTGGGTCCTGGCGCAAGCGCTCTTGCAGCTCAGGGCGATCGGCGAGAACGTAAAGCGCCCACGCCATCGTGGCGGCGGTGGTGTGGCCCCCTGCCGCTAAAATCAGCGTGCTTAGCCATAACACTTCGGACTGTGACAAGGCCGGTTCGTCCTCCACACGGGCCTCTGCGAATTGTCGTAGAAGGGATCCGGGCGGCAGGCTCTCCAAATTGCCCAGGCGCTGTAAAAGAAGTTTTTGAAGCCGGACGATGGAGGGCGCGGCGGCGGCGACGGAATCTTCCGGCGACAGGGTGTCCGTCATCACTGAAACTTTATCCGTCACTTCACGGACGAGTTTCGCGTCGACGGGGTCCAGGCCAAACTCCCGGACAATCACCATGGTGGTCAGCCGATTTGTGTATTCCTCTATGAACTCAATATCGACGACATCGTCTTTGGAAATGCCGTCAATTAATTCATCGACCATTGCCTGAATGAATTTTTCCTTGGCGTTGACCTGCGAGAGAGAAAACGCCGTCTGAATGAGCTTTCTGACACGCGCGTGATAGGCTCCATCGCTCCACACGGCGATGTTTTTGAGGCTCAAGCCATTCTCGGCGAAAATTCTAGCGGACTCGGCGTCATAGTCGCTGTCGAACCGCCAGGATCGAGGATTGTCTGTGCTCGAAAAAGTCTCTGGGTCGGCGATCACAGCCATCACGTCTTCCGGCGCGACCACCATCAGCACGTTTTTGTGCGGTTCGTCAGACGTCAATCGGAAGAGTGGGCTAGCGCGCCGGCATTCGGCCAAAAATGCCGTTGGTTCACGCGCAATCACATCATCATAGTCGAACTTTGGGAGATCGTCGTACTTCATTCCCATTCCTCCCATCCGCCCTCAACTCTCGGGCTCTTTTCGTACAATCGGCGCGCCCTTAAGAAAGGCCCGGATTGACCGAGCGGCCATCAAAGCGGCCGGGAGGCCGATGGGCCGGCCAGATCTTCAGAAGCGATTCCAGATGCTGCGGCTGCGTGCCATGGAAAAGCACTCCATCAACGCCGGCTTCGAAGCGCTCCAGCGTTGCTTTTGCCACCGCATCGGCGGACCCCACCGCATTACCGCGATAAATCCAGTCCCGCGGATAGAAGTCCCGCATCTTGCGCAAATCATCCAACGAGCGCGTCGTCGCTTCGTCTCCCAGGAGTCCCCCCTCCACCATCGCATTGCGATCGAATTTGGAAAGTTCGGTTTGCAGCCGTTTGACGTCGGCGGGATTCCAACCATTCATCCGGCATAAAAAGTCCATCATCTCGCCGAATAAGAGATAGGTGTTCATGCGTCGGATGATGGTGCGCAACATCTCTTCTTCGCTGACGTCGGACGCCGTCACCTGCACCGCCCATATCTTGACGCTTGCCGGATCACGCCCCGCTTTTTCCGCAGCTTGACGAACGACCTTCACGGAATGCGCGGTCGCTTCAGGCGTCCAAAGCGAATTGAACAAAACGCCGTCGCAGACGCGGCCGGCCCATTCGCACGTTTTATCGCCCATGGCGGCGCAGATCACCGGCGGCGGCGCTATTGCGGCGCCGAGTTTTAGCCCCGTCAAGCGTCCCACCGGGCCATCGTAATTGACGGTTTCTCCGCGCCAGAGACGGCGCAGAATGCCGATATAGTCTTCCATGATTTTGAAATTGAGGCGCGGCGTGCCGGTCGCGTCCGCCAGCGGTCCGACCCCGCGGCCCATGCCGAGCGCAAATCGGTTGTCCGTCAGCAGCGCCATGGTGGACGCCATGGCCGCCACGGCGACCGGGTTCCGAATTGTGAGATTGGAAATTAACCCGGTGGCGATCCCCATATGCGATGTGTTCGCCGCGGCGAGGCCGCACAGCACGCCAGCTTCCTTGGTGTTCAGACGCTCCGATATCCAGACGGAGCCCAGGCCGAGCGCATCGCCAACGCGCACCTCTTCGCCGACGTCCTTGGCGTTATGGACGTGCCCTGGCGCGGTGTAATAGCCCAATTCCGCAAAGCGATTGGCTTGGGTCAAGTTTGTGCTCCTTTAGCGGAACGGAAGGCAGCGATCGCGTCCGGCAGCTGCAGCAGGAAACGAGCGTAGAGGGTACAATTCACGTCGACGAGATCCAGCGCGATGGGCTGGCCCCGGTTGAACATGCCAACGCCGGTGACGCACATGACGCCGCCGCGCACCAGGCGGAAAACGTTGTAGTATGCAAGAGCGGCGGCGCTGGGCCGTAAGCCGCCATGCTGCACGTAGGCGTCAAGAAAAGCGCCGTAGGGTCCAAACGACTCGACGGACTCTTTGACGTAAGACAAATCCCAAACCGGGCTGCCCAAATGCGCCATCTCCCAATCGAGCAGCGCAACGAAGCGGCCGTCTTCGGTCAGCAAATTATAGAAATCGCAGTCGCCGTGAACGACGACGCCGGGTTGCAGACCGGCGTCTGCTTCAGATACGAGAAAGTCGAACGCCAGATCGAGCGTCGGCGAAGCGGCCTCGCGGTTCACATGATACCGATCCCGCCAGTAGCCGATGTCGCTCAAAAGAGCCGCCTTATCGAAAGGCTGATCGCTAAAGCGCGGAACGCCCAATTCGGCGGGCGAGATCGCATGCAATTGCGCCAGCGCTTCGGCCAGAACAAGCGACGGATTCGCGGATCGATCGGGACCCGCGCCCAAAGGCCCGCCGATTGTTTTGCCGCCCATGCGGCGCACAATCATAAAAGGTTCTGGAATGCCGGGATCTCCGGTGACCAAAAGCACCGCTTCGGCCACTTTATATCCGGCGCGATGCAACGCCGCGACCAGCGGATATTCATCGCAGACCGTAGTGCCGATAACGTCCGATTTGGCGTCGCGGCGCAGCACATAGTCTTCGTGCATTCCGTCGGCGCGCCGCCATTCAAAAAAGCTCGTCTGCTTGGAATAGCCGCCCTCGATCGTTTTGATGTTCAACACCTGACCGCCGGCGCCGTTCGGCAATTTGGCGCGCAGGCAGGCTTCAAGTGCGCCGGCGTCAGGCGGCCCCAACACGCTCTGCGCCAAGGCCGCCGCATCAGCGGCGGCGACGACTCCAACGCCCTCTTGCATGGCCGCCAGCGCAGCCAATTGGCCCTCGAGTGTACGATCGTGCGTGGAAATTAGACCTGGATTGGCGCGCTCGGCGCGTCGCCGACGCAGCAAGGAGAGCCCGCCCATCGCCTCGCGGGTTAAATTGGGTTGCCGCATCAAAGCGATCGTCAGCGCGTCCAGAAGCTTATCGGGATCAGCGTGTAGACCTGCGCCACCAACTGTATTTTTCATCGCGGTTGACCGTCAGAGACTGAAGGCAACGTTTTGAGCGCAGTCATGCCGCTTCCCACTTGCGCAACGCCTCACCCTTAAGAGGCGGCCATCGGTTGACGAGTGGGAAGGCCAGCGGCGCTATTGCCTCTAATTGTGTGAGCGTCCAAGGACCCTGAGCCGCAGCGTCTCTATAGAGCGCCTTCTCTTCCTCGGGCCAAGCGAGGAGCGCTATTCTGCGCGCTTCCACTGCGAAGATGTTGCCATTGATGTAGTCCGCTTGATCCGAACAAAGATAGGCAAGCCACGGCGCGATTCCTTCGGGTCCGCCGAGGCCCAACAGATACGCGCTCTCCGCTGGACTTCGGAAACCCTTTTCTTCCCAGTGGCGGATCGAATCGTCAAAGACTTGCTGGTCTTCCATCCCGCCCATATCGCTTACGGCTTCCGGATTATAGCAGTTCACGGTAACGCCGTACGGCCCATAATCAGCCGCCATTGCGCGCGTGAGTCCGAAGAGGGCCGACTTGGAGGCTGAATATGCGCTGCCGCCCATCTTGCCCGTGCCGGCGAAGGAGCCAGCATTCAATATACGGCCAGAGCCTTGCGCGATCATATGGGGCAGCGCCGCGCGGCAGAGATTGAAGACGGCGTCCAGATTGACGCTCATGATCTGACGCCAGCTTTCAAAGCTGCAACGATCAACGCGTCCAATGCCCTCTTCGCTGTAGACTGCGGCGTTGTTGACGAGAATATCGACGCCGCCGAACGCATCGACGCAGCACTCTACGAGATTGGCCGCAAATGTCGGATCGTCAACCGCTCCGGGAATGCCGACCGCAATGCCGCCGCGGGCGCGGATTTCCTGAACCACTGCGTCTATGGCGCCCACACCATCGGCGCGAGAGCCGCGTGCGTTGACGACAACTTGAGCGCCTTCCGCAGCGAACAGGAGCGCCGCAGCCCTCCCAATGCCCGACGACGATCCAGTTATGATCGCCCGCTTTCCTTTCAGCTTCATGTCATCGCTCTCCCGGCAGCGCCCGCCGCGTACCGACTAGCCTAAACCGTACCGGCGGTTTGGCCCGACGATCAGCATGGGACCATGCGCGAATCCCGGACGGCCATTCACTTTGACGCGGGCGATCTGTTCGCGGTGGACCGGACGCAGCACGCGGCCGTCCGGCAGGCCGACCGCCTCCAGATCGCTGAGATCGTACTCATCATATTCTTCCAGCCATTCGCCACGCCAAACGCCGAGGCCCTTTTCGTCGTTGTAGCCATGATCGTAGCCGCTGCCCTTATAGGCCCAGCCGCGGCCGATGGCCTCGACCTCGACATTCCATTTCTGTCCGTCTTCCGTCGTCAGATCGAGCGTCGCGGACTCATAAATGCGTGTGCCGGGCGCCAGCTTGTAGTCGTGCTTGACGTCGACGATTTCCAGCGGCGGATGTTCGCCGGTCAGGCTGGTTACGCGGCCATCCAGATAGGTCCGCTCACCATTACCGCTTTCCTGCACCTGGAACAGCGCGCACGTCGTATCCGTCGCCCACCAGAGAACGATGATCATGTGGCCGGTCTTTGTGTCCGATATGGCCTGCGAGGCAGTGTCGAGCGCGCGTCCCGTGAATGTTTCGAATCCTCCCACGCCCGCACGCACGCCCCAGCTGTGGTCTCGCCACGCGAACCAGTCTTTGACATCCGTTCTCTTGCCGTTGACGCTGATCCAGCCGTTCACCTTACCGTGCTGGTCGAATCTGAGATGGTCACGCACGATCCGTCCGTCAAAGCGGGTGAAGTGGCGATTCTCAAGATGCGCGGGCGCGATCGCCTGCCACTCCAATTCGTAAGCGCACGGATACTTGCCGGGTTGCAACGTGATCTTGAGTGATTTCATGGGCTCAAGGACACGGTGCGAAAGCGGTCCCAGCACCGTGTCGCCGATCTCCGGCAATAAAGAGCGCGAGTAGCGATGGTTATACTGACGGCGCGATCCCTCCTGGATCATGGCGAAGCCGTCCATGACATTATTGTTCTTATAAACCCCCATGCTGGTCACGAGTCCAAGCTCGCCATCCGGCGCGTGGCATCCGATCACCACGCGATCGAAAAATCGGTGATCCGAAATCGAGGTGTGCGCCATGACCTCGGTTGATTGATGGAACAGCGTTTCGTCGAGTGCGGTCAGCACGTTTGCGCTCCTTGCTCTTATGCGATTTGAGGCGGTTACTAATTCATCTTGAAACGGATAGGCACGTATTTGGGACCGCTTACGGTGAAGGAGGCGATCGATCTGGGTTCGGCGGCAAGTTCGAGCGATTCGACGCGCTTAAAGAATTCTTCGAACAATACCCGCATCTCAAGGCGCGCAAGGTGCTGACCGATGCAGACGTGCGGGCCCCAGCCAAAGCCCAATGAACGATTGGGAAAGCGATCCACTTTGAACGTGTATGGATCTTCAAACACCTCTTCGTCTCTATTGCCGGACGCCCAGGCCAGCCCGACATGGTCGCCCGCTTTTATGGCGCGGCCGCAGAACTCAATGTCTTGCGACGCCTGGCGCATCGTCAGTTTGGATGGCGACACCCATCTGACGGATTCATCGACCATCGTTTGAATGAGCTTGGGGTCCGCTTTCACTTTTGCGAACTCGGACGGACTGCGCGCAAGCTCAATCACGCCCCCGCCGGACGCCGCCGATGTCGTGTCATGCCCTGCAGTGGCGAGCACCATATAATAGCTGAGCGATTCCAGAGTTGGCATCGGCTGCCCATTGATCTCTGCTTGCGCCAGAAGCGTCGCCAGATCGTCGCGGGGATGTTTTAGCCGGTCGGCTTTGATCTCTGCGAAATAGGCGAAGATCTCCTGCACAACGGCGATAGTAGTCTTGGCCGCATCCGCTCCGGACTGCGCTTCGCCGGTGCGCGATATGTCCGGATCCTGCACACCTTGCAATTGCTTTGCGAGCTTGAGCAGTTTCGGTTCATCTTCGGCGGGCACGCCCAGCAGGCTCATGATGACCCGCATCGGATATGGAAACGACACGATTTCGGCGAAGTCGCACTCGCCGCCGGTGGCGGCTAAGCGCTCCACGAACTCGCGGGCGATCAGACGCAAGGCCTCGGTCGTGGTTGCGATCTGACGCGGCGTGAACTTTTCCCAGATGACGGCCCGATACACAGGGTGATCAGGAGGGTCCATCTGGATAATTATGCGCATGGGTTCAGAGCGCCCGGCCAGCATCTCGCGCATGAGTCTGTGTCCTTCACGCTCCAACAAAGTGATGCTGGTCGCTCCGCTCAGGAACAAATCGGGACGCGTCGAAAAAGCGCGGAGGTCTGCATGCTTGGTGACCACCCATAGGGGATGAAACTTCTCCGTTTCCGCAAGACTTAATGGATGGTGTGCGCGCGCCCATTTCAAGGCTTCATGCAGCGTACCGTCGCCAAACGCGGCGGCACTCGTGATCACGTTGGCGACCGCCTCCGGCATTACCGGCCGCAGCGGATCCTGGCTTGTTTTTTCGACCAGGTTTTCAAACAGCATATCAACGTCTTTCTCGGCTCTAGGACAAAAGTCACCGCTCCATTTTTGACGACACGCTTAAGAGCCGATGCGCTCGCTGGGGCGGAAAGCCTTAATTGTATACGTTACTCGGTCGGGCGGGAATAGCATCGTGAACGGATACTGTTGGCCAGCAAGACAAGCAGACGTCGGCGGCAAGGGAGGCCGCGCCAACTGACCGGGCCCAAACGATGCTTGGCCGGGATTGTCGCGCCGATGTTCCGCGCATGACGCAAAACCTTACGGCTCTTCAATTTCCAAATGAAAGGAGAACTGGAGAATTATACCTTCGCATAACTCTCCAGTTCATCCGGAACGACCTCGTTTGTTAGAATCGATAACCGGCAACGACGCCATAGGTGCGTGGTGTTCCCATGTAACGAGAGTACTCGTCGCCGGCCTTGAAGCTCGACGTCCAGTAATCCTTGTCCGTGATGTTGCGGCCAAAGATGCCGATGTTCCAGCCCGCGGTCGCGTTCACCCCGAGGCGAAGGTCGATCGTGGTGTAGGACGGGAGGAAGCCTTTTGGCTGTTCTGCAAGATCCTGAAAGCTGCTGTCGGTGTAATTTACGCTGCCGCCTACATAGGCTTCAAGCGCGTCATTCAGATCCATACGATATTCGGCATCGACATTGCCCGACCATTTCGGAGCAAATGGAAGATCCTTGCCGTTTGCTTCTACGATTACACCGTTGCCGTCGAACGCTGCGAACGCTTTCGCCTCGCTGTCGAGATATGTCACCGCGCCTCTCAGCGTGAAGTGGCGGGTCGGGGTCCAACTCGCATCAACGTCAAATCCTCTGATCTCGCTTTTGGGAACGTTGGAGATGAAGGACGACACGCCGGCAAGCGGAGCCGGCAGCGGGAAGTAGGTGTAAACCTGCTTGTCTTTATAATCGTAGAAGAACACGGACGAGTTCACACGCAGCGTGCGATCGAACGCCGCAAACTTCGCGCCGACTTCGTAGGACGTCAGCTGCTCTTGCTTGACCGG
>JBEVJO010000248.1:0-4759 GCA_040510175.1 Caulobacterales bacterium | reverse complement strand
CGCCTGGCTGGGAGAGATTGCGGCGGCGTTCCCTTAGGGAACGCGCCGCGCGGCCGTCTGGGTTTCGGCTGCTAAAGAATTGCGACGAGCGACGCCAAAAGTCGCCGCGCACGGGGTGGTGATCAACAAGGGAGGAGCCCATGTTCGGGTTTTTGCGCGGGCTATTGTTTGGCGCGGTTTTGATCGCGGCTGGCTGGTTTATGGGGTCGATCTATCCGGCGCCGCCGGAATTGATCGCCCCCGTCAAGAAGCGATCCGACATTCTGATTTCGCAGATCGACTTCAGCCCGCAAGGTCTGGCGAAATTGCGCGCGTCATTGTCGACGCAGGAATACGCACAGCTTGGCCAGGATGCTGCGCGGCTAGCCGCCAGCTCCGGCAACGCCGTGATCGTCGAACATGATCCCGAAGCGCTGGAGGATCATGCGGAGGCGGTCGAAGCGATGCAGGCGCAAATCCAGCCGGCGGTCGCGCCCGGCGAGGAATTTGAAAACTCCCTGGCGCTATGTCCCCGTATGACTGTCAGCAACGCACCGCCAACGGACGCCAATGGCGTGGTCAAATCCTACGCCAAATTCGTGCGCGTGAATGGCGTCAGCGTCGCCGTCAATCCGACGCACGGCGCGTGCCTGTCGTCTATGTTCGGACCGCGCAGCGGACGCCTGCACAAAGGCATCGATCTATATTCAATTGAGGGCGGCCCCATTCTGGCGGCTGGCGACGGCGTCATTCTGGAGAAGAAGTATCGCGACGATTACGGCAACATGCTGCTGATCGATCACGGCAAGGGTGTCTATACGCGCTACGCGCATCTCTCGAGCTTCGCCGACGGGACTGACGCCGGAGCCAAAGTCACGGCCGGCCAGCAAATCGGTTTGATGGGCAACACCGCCGCCTACCGCATTCCGGTGCATCTGCATTACGAGGTTTTGCTGGGCGACTACAAAAATCCGAAAGGCTCATTCGGCCTGACGCCGGAATCGGTTTTCGCTTATCCGAAGGCTGGCTAGGCGGCGGACGAGGGCGCCGGCGCAAGCCCGAGTTTGCGCTTCGCCAGCCGCACAATCGCCGCAACCGGACGCCAGTAATTTTCGGCGGCAGTACGAAATTGCGCGCTTTCGGCGCCGAGCCCGTAGCGGATGTCTTCCACGCCGCGCGTCACATAGAGCGTGCCGAACAGGCGGTCCCACAGCGCTAGCGTCGAGCCCAAATTCTTGTCGTAGTGCCGCACATCATCCGAGTGATGAATCTGGTGCTGCGCCGGGCTCAATATCCAATGCTCGATCTTCGGCCCGTAGGAGAACCAAACCGGCATGTGACGCAGCGGACCGCCCGCGAGATTCGCAGCGAACCACAGAACATTGGCGCCGGCGATTTCCCAAGGCGTCAAAGACGGTCCAGCCAGAGCAATGAGCAGGCCGTTCACCGCGCCAAGAATGACTGCCACGATTGCGCCGTCAAAAACAATTTCGAGCGGGTGGAAGCGCTCGGCGGTGAGGGGGTTGAGCGTTTCCGCCGCGTGGTGAACCTTGTGCAGCTCCCATACGGCCGGGATGCGGTGCGCCAGATAATGCGCCAGAAATTTTCCGAAATCCGCGGCGACGAAGGCGGTGATCGTCAACGCCGCGACCCCGGCGAGCCCCGCGTTGGACAAAAGCTGCGGCGTGCCGATGCTGGCCAGAAAAGCGGTGACGCCCTTCGCCACAACGGCGGCGCTCAGCAAAAGGCCTGACAAGACCGAAAATTGCAGAACCAAATTCAGCGTGAATATCCAAAAGTCCACCCGAGCGCTGTCTCCAATCCAGGTGTCTTTTGCAAACGCGCGCTTGATGGTGGCCGCAGCAGGGCCACCGCGAAGCTTCAACACCAGCATCAAGGCGGGGACAAGGGCCAGATAGGCCCAATAAAAGCGGACGTCCGCGTTCTGCGTAAACAAGTAACTCGGCGCGACAAGCACGGTCCGAATCAAAGTCAGCAGATTTTGCAGCGTCTCGCTCACGGCCAGTCTCCACCGCCTGAAGCGGTTCTGACCACATTGTGCCCGATCGAGCCTAACAGACCCTTTTTCCGCACTTTCCAATCTGCGGATTGTGGCCCCTCAGGCTGTTGGAAACCCGGCCTGGCGCCAGGACGGACAAGGCTTGTCATGGTTAATTCATTTGTCAGCGGCGGCAGTGCTGTTTTCGGGTCGTTAACCTTTTGGGCTCGAAATCCACTGCAGAGACTGAGTCGCCTATTGCATGCGGCGAGAGCTCTGGCACACTATATCTGGGGTCGAGGCTCGGTAGCGAGCACCAGACCTAGATCAAAGATTAACGGGCCGTCCGGGGGGCAATCCAATGCCGGAACAGCCAAGGCATTGTGTGGGTTAGCGACTCGGTTCCCCTTAACGAGGTGGATAGAGGGCTTTAGGCGGAGTGGAATGCGTCATGTATCGAAATGAAGCCCTACAATCAGAGGCCGCAGCGACAAATGAAGCGTTTGGTCCCCTTGGGCCGCGCGGCGAGCGCGGCAAGCCGAAGGGCCCAAGCCTTAAAGTCATCGATTCCGTCAAGACCGACCCGGCGCGCGACGCTCTTCTGACCGATTTCGGCAAAGACACTCTGGACGACCGCTATTTGCTGCCGGGCGAAACCTATCAGGAGCTCTTCGCTCGCGTCGCCAAAGCCTATTCCGACGATCTGGACCACGCCCAGCGCATTTATGACTATGTCTCGCGCCTCTGGTTCATGCCTGCCACGCCGGTTCTCTCGAATGGCGGCGCCGAGCGCGGTCTGCCGATTTCCTGCTTTTTGAACTCGGTCGATGACAGCCTGGAAGGCATTGTCGGCGTCTGGAACGAAAACGTTTGGCTCGCCTCAAACGGCGGCGGCCTCGGCACCTATTGGGGCAGCGTCCGCTCGATCGGCGAAAAGGTCGGTCAGAACGGCCACACCTCAGGCATCATTCCGTTTATCCGCGTGATGGACTCGCTGACCTTGGCTATCAGCCAAGGCTCGCTGCGCCGTGGCTCCGCCGCCTGCTATTTGGACATCCACCACCCGGAAATCGAAGAATTCCTGGAAATCCGGAAGCCGTCCGGCGACTTCAACCGCAAATCGCTGAACCTCCACCACGGCATCAACATCACTGATGCCTTCATGGAAGCGGTGCGCGACGATGCCGAGTTCGAATTGCTGTCGCCGAAGTCAGGTGAAGTGCTGAAGAAGGTTTCCGCCCGCAAGCTCTGGCAGAAAATCCTGGATCTCCGCCTGCAAACCGGCGAGCCGTATTTGATCTTCTCCGACACGGTGAACAAGCAACTGGCGGCCCACCAGCGCAAATCCGGCCTGAAGGTTCGCCAGTCGAATCTGTGCGCCGAAATCATGCTGGCGACCGGCATCGACCATCTGGGCCGCGACCGCACCGCCGTTTGCTGCCTGTCATCGGTCAACGCCGAAAAGTATCTGGAATGGAAGGACGAGCCGCAATTCATCGAGGACATCATGCGATTCCTCGACAATGTGTTGCAGGACTTCATCGATCGTGCGCCGGACGAAATGGATCGCGCCCGCTACGCCGCGTATCGCGAACGGTCAGTCGGCCTGGGCGTGATGGGCTTCCACTCCTTCCTGCAAAGCCAAAGCGTGCCGTTCGAATCCGCCGCCGCGAAGTCTTGGAACATGAACATCTTCAAGAACATTCGTAAAAAGGCGGATGCCGCTTCGGTTAAATTGGCCGAAGAGCGCGGCCCCTGCCCCGACGCCGCCGAACATGGTGTGAAGGCGCGCTTCTCGCACAAGATCGCGATTGCACCGACGGCCTCGATCTCGATCATTTGCGGCGGCACCTCCGCCGGCATCGAGCCCATCCCAGCCAACATTTACACGCACAAGACTCTGTCCGGCTCCTACACGGTGAAGAACCCCTTCCTGGAAGCGCTGCTTGAAGAAAAGGGTCTGAACAATACCCGGATTTGGGGTTCGATCCTAGAGAACGAAGGCTCGGTGCAACACCTCGAAGAACTGACCGACGAGGAAAAGGGCGTCTTCAAAACCGCCTTTGAATTGGATCAGCGCTGGCTTATCGAACTTGCGGGCGACCGCACGCCTTACATCTGCCAGTCACAGAGCCTGAACATTTTCATCCCCGCGGATGTCGATAAATGGGATCTGCACATGCTGCATTGGATGGCGTGGGAACGGGGCGTGAAGTCGCTTTATTACCTGCGTTCGAAGTCGACGCAGCGCGCGTCCTATGCGGGCGCGGAAACGAAGGAAAAAGCGGCTTTCATCGAAACTGCGCGCACCGATTACGAGGAATGCCTCGCCTGCCAATAGGCAGTTATCGCATCTGGACATCAAAATGCCGGACCCTTGGGTCCGGCATTTTTATTTAATGGCTATCGATAGGATCGCGTGGCTTCGTTTTGCTGACCGCTTTCATGACGCCCAAGCCAAGCAGCACCAAACCCCCAGCGATAATCCACTCGCGCGGAATGTCGAACAACACGGCCGCATAAATGATACCGGCCATAAGGACGATATAGCCTGCAGCAAAAAGACCGAAAGACGACATAGCGCGCCTCCTCTTGTTAGTTTGTGCTTTCTCAACGCGAGGATCACGCAGTGGTTCCCTTTTTCCTCGTGCGATGGAACGAAACGCAGCATTGGCCGTTACACGCAACAGGGCTTTGTGGGCTGGCGTTGATGTCCAATATGCAACACTTCTTCCAATATCGCGGCGGCGTGTCGCTCAGTGCGCGCCACCCAGCGCCCGT
>JBEVJO010000247.1:0-3837 GCA_040510175.1 Caulobacterales bacterium | reverse complement strand
CAGAGTGACGGCTGCGCTTATTTGACGGGCCAGACGATTGCTTTGGATGGCGGGCAGCATCTCGCGGCGCCGAGCACGTTCGCCGACTTGCAACGCCTGAACGTCGAGCAATGGGCCAAAGTGCGCAAGTCGATGAGCGGCGGCTAAAACCTTATCGCTGGACATTCAAATTTAGTGCATCAGTTTATCACTGCGCGGGCATCCGGGAGTTGAGTTTGATCGAGCGTTCACTATTCCGCGAAGAGCATGAAATGTTTCGCGAGACTGTGCGCAAGTTCATCGAGCGCGAAATAACGCCGTTTCACGCGCAATGGGAACATGATGGGATCGTTCCACGCGAGCTATGGCTCAAGGCCGGAGAGGCCGGGCTTTTATGCTGCACAGTTCCGGAAGAGTATGGCGGCCTCGGCCTCGACTATCTCTTCGATGTTGTTGTGTTTGAGGAATTGTGGCGCTCTGGCGCGAGCGGCCCTGGATTCCTGATCCATACCGATCTTGTCGCCACGTATATTATGTCTTTCGGGACGGATGAGCAAAAGCGCAAGTGGCTGCCGAAGATGGTGAGCGGCGAGGCGATTGGCTCGTTAGGCATGACGGAGCCGCACGCGGGCAGCGACCTAAAAGCGATCCGCACCCGCGCGGTGCGCGACGGCGATGACTTCGTCATCAATGGTCAAAAAGTCTTCATCTCCAACGGGCAAATGTGCGATGTGCTGGTGCTGGCGACCAAGACCGACAGCGCGGCCGGCGCCAAGGGTGTGACGCTGTTTCTGGTCGAGGCCAACCGGCCAGGCTTCAAGCGCGGCCGCAATCTCGAAAAACTCGGCATGAAGGCGCAAGACACGTCGGAGTTGTTCTTCGAAGATTTGCGCGTTTCGGCATCCGATATGCTCGGCGGGGAAGGCGAAGGCTTCAAGCTGATGATGACCAAGCTGTCGCAGGAGCGACTAGCGCAGGCAATCCGCTCGGCGACCGTCACCGAAACCGTGATCGAATGGACGGTTGATTATACCGCGCAGCGTTACGCCTTCGACCAAACCATTGCGGAGTTTCAAAATACGCAATTCAAACTCGCTGATTTAAGAACCAGGGCGATGGTCGGCCGTGTGTATACCGACAAATGCATCGAACTGTTCATGCAAGGTAAGCTCGACCCCGTCGATGCCGCCATGGCGAAGATGTACTTAAGCGAACTGCATTGTGAGGCTGTGGACGAGTGTCTGCAACTCTTTGGCGGCTGGGGTTATATGTGGGAATATCCCATATGCCGGGCCTATGCCGACGCCCGCATCGTCAAAATTGCCGGCGGCTCGATCGAAATCATGAAAACCATTATCGCAAAGGAGATGTTCAAGGGAAAGATCCCTAAGCGGTCCGATGCCAGATGACGCGCCAAGCGCAGCGCAAAAACGTCGTCGATCCTGGTTTAGACCAAGAATTGCTGCTGGCGAAATCCGATACAGGCGCTATTTCAAAGGGTGTATATCTCTTTGGAAAGAAAAACATGACCATTGATCTGAATGCGCGGCTCCGCTTCGGATTCCTGATTCACGATGTGTCGCGTCTCCGGCGCATCGTCATCGATCGTGCGCTGAAACCCGTGGGCATTACGCGGTCCCAGTGGTGGGTGCTTGCGTTCCTGTCTCGCCGGGATGGGATGACGCAAACCGCTTTGGCGCAGGACCTGGATCTTACAAAAGTCGCGATCGGCGGTTTGATCGATCGGATGGAGACGGCGGGCTTTGTTGAGCGGCGGGCGGATTCAAGCGATGGCCGCGCCCGGCGGGTTTTCTTGACCAAAGCGGGGGTCAAATTCGTTACGACCATTCGCGAGAATGTCGACAGGATGGAAGCGGAAATCCTCGCGCGCGTGAGCGAGCTGGACATTCAACGGGCGGCAAAGACGCTGCTCTCTATCAAGGAAACGCTGATCGACATTATCGGGGCGGATGATGACTCCGATGACGGGGAAAAGAACGATAATCTGGCCGAGTAGGCCGCATAACGATGGAGGAAACAGTGCGCGGTTTGGCGGGTAAAGTCGCGGTGGTGACCGGCGGCGGACAAGGTATTGGTCGAGCGCTCTCGCTGCGTTTCGCGCAAGAAGGCGCGAAGGTCGCAATTTTCGACCTCAAGCCAGAGGCCGGTGAAGAGACCGCGAAAATCGCGGGTGACGCGACTGTGAAAACTTATGCAGTGGATGTGTCGGATTACGACGCGGTGGCGAAAGCCGTCGACGCTGTCGAAGCAGACCTCGGGCCGGTCTGGGCGCTGGTCAACAACGCGGGCTGGGATTTGCCGATGCCGTTCTTGAAAACCGATCAGGCGCTTTGGGATAAAATCATCAAGATCAATTTGTATGGCCCGCTCAATACGCATCACGCTCTCGCGGGGCGCATGGCGGCGCGCGGCGGCGGCCGCATCATCAACATCGCGTCCGATGCGGCGCGCGTCGGCACCAGCAACGAGGCGGTCTATTCGGCGTGCAAAGGCGGGTTGATCTCGTTCACAAAATCGATTGCGCGTGAATTGGCGCGCAAGAACGTGCTGTTGAACTGCGTTTGCCCCGGCCCAACCAACACGCCGATGATGGCGTCCGTCCTCGGCGAAGGTGAACAAGCCGTTAAATGGAAAGACGCAATGCTGCGCGGCATTCCGCTCGCGCGGATGGGCGAGCCGGAAGATTACGCTGGTCTGGTGGCGCTGCTGGCGTCGGATGACGGCGCCTACATCACCGGCCAGGCGATTTCCGTCTCGGGCGGCATGAACATGGTTTGAGGCGTTGGCGGAACGAGTCGTAAGACAACCGCCGGACGGGTTTGCGCCATTGTCGATCAACGACAGTTTTGGCGGCCGTCTTGGTCAGGTCTATGCGGACACGTCCACCCAACGTCTAGGGTTTTATGTCACGGAGGACCAAAGCAATCCTGTCAACGGATGCCACGGCGGCGCGTTGGCGACGTTTGCGGACATGCAGTTGCTGGCGATCCCAGGCGAGGTGGGCGGCGCCCTTGGACACAAACCGACGATTAGTCTGTCGGTCGATTATTTCGCGCCCATCGAACTCGGTTCGTGGGTTGAAGCAAAGGTGATTGTAGAGCGCGAAACGCGATCGATGGTTTTCACGCAGGCGCATATCAGCGTCGGCGGCCGTCCTGTGGCGAGGGCGACCGCGATTTATCACAACCGCGCCATTAGGACGATCAACAATGACCATTCCTCAGTTTGAAGACATTCTGTATGAAGTGCGCGAGCGCGCCGCTTGGATCATCATCAATCGGCCCAAACTCTACAACGCCTTTCGCGCGCAGACGATTGAAGAGCTGATCAAAGCCTTTCAACTCGCCGCCGACGACAAACAAGTCGCCAGCATCGTGTTGACCGGCGCCGGTGATAAGGCGTTCTGCACCGGGGGGGACCAGTCGGCGCACGAAGGCCAGTATGACGGCCGGGGCATTGTTGGTCTGCCGATCGACGAATTCCAAAGCGTCATTCGCGACACGCCGAAGCCTGTCATTGCGCGCATCAACGGTTTTGCCATCGGCGGCGGCAATGTGTTCGCTACGCTTTGTGACCTGAGCATTGCGGCGGACACCGCGAAGCTTGGCCAAGTCGGTCCAAAGGTCGGATCCGTCGACGCCGGCTGGGGCACTTCGCTCCTGGCGCGGCACGTCGGCGACAAGAAAGCGCGCGAAATCTGGTTTTTGAACCTGCAATATACCGCCGAAGAAGCCCGTCAAATGGGCTTGGTGAACAAAGTCGTTCCGGCCGCCGAACTGGACGCTGCGGTGAAGGAATGGACCGACATGCTGGCGGAACGTTCGCCGACGGCGTTGG
>JBEVJO010000246.1:0-5278 GCA_040510175.1 Caulobacterales bacterium | reverse complement strand
TGAATTCAAAATTCTGGACCGGAATGCGGGCCGAGATGCAGGCGTTGCAGCCGTCGCAGGCCGGCCGGTAGGCGATGCGCTGGGAGCGCCGGAAACCCGCTTGGGTGAGGGAATCGTTCAAGGCAGACGGATCGGCGGCCTCTTCCAGGCTGGTGAACACCTTGCGCTCGTCCAGGTCCGCCAAATACGGGCACGACCCGGGCGTGGTCAGGTAGAAGCGAAGCCGCTGCTGGATATCAAGATATTGCCGCGTCACGTGCTGTGTTGGGCTCCCAAGCCAATACCGCTACTTTGCCTTGGCTTTTGTGGCCAGCCAAGCGGCTCTTGCAATTCGATCAGGGTCTAGCATCCGATGGAAGAACAGGAGACTCGCGCAACAAGACGATGGAAATGCGGCGATTCCCGGGGAGGTAGGGGTCATCTGGGAAAAGCGGCTCGGATTCCGCCTTGCCGGCGACCTGATAGATGCGGTCCTGCGGAATGCCCGCGCTCTGAACTAGGCGCCGCGCCGCGTCGGCGCGGGCGCTGGAAACTTCCCAGTTCGACTTGCCGCTGGGCGGCTCTGTGGCGTCGGTGTGACCGCTGATCGACAGGCGATTGGGCATCTTGACGACCACGCCTGCGACCGCCTTCAAAAGTTTGCGCGCCCGCTCCGTGGGTTCAGAGGAATTGCCGTTGAACATCGGCCGGCCTTCCTGATCGACGATCTGGATCCGCAAGCCTTCCGGGGTTTGGTCTATAATCAATTGCTTGGACAGTTCGGCCAGTTCCGGCATGGCCTGCATGGCTTGGCGCAGCGATTGTTCAGCCGAAGCAAAGTCGGCTTGCTCGCGCAAGGAGCGCGCCTTGTCGAGCGCGTCTTCGCTGACATCCTCGCTGCTGGAGGCCGAAGCATCGGTCGGGTCTTCGTGGCTCTCGCCCGGCTTAGCGGTTTGCGGCGACAGGTTCTGCATCATGGCGTCCGCGCCCGCCGAGCGCGCGCCGTCCGTGGACATGGCGGTGCCGCCCAGAATGCCGCCGGAGCCGGAGGTGGATTGGGAGACGCTGGCCGGCGCGAAATAATCAGCGATGCCGCGTTTTTGCTCAGGCGTTGTCGTGTTGATGAGCCACATCAACAGGAAGAACGCCATCATGGCCGTCACGAAGTCGGCATAGGCGACTTTCCACGCGCCGCCATGATGGCCGTGCCCGGCCACCTTTTTCACCTTCTTGATGATGATGGGACGTTGGTTATTGCCGGCCATGATCTATCTGCTTTGCCTGCAGATATTGCTGACGCCGGGTTAAGAGGGTGTTTCCGATTTGAAATCTTTTATTGACGTTTCGGCATCGGAACGATGCCGTGCCGTTTCGCCTACGCGCCGAGCAATCGCGCCGCTTGCGGCGCGGCATAAGTGACAATGCCCGCGCAGCCCGCGCGCTTGAAGGCGCCCAGGGTTTCTAAGACGGCGCGATTGTCGTCGAGCCACCCGTTCGCGGCGGCGGCTTTCATCATCGCGTATTCACCGGAGACCTGGAATGCGAAGGTCGGTGCGCCGAACGTCTCATGGACGCGGCGGATGATGTCGAGATAGGGCAGGCCCGGCTTCACCATGACCATGTCGGCGCCTTCAGCCAGATCAAGCGCGACTTCGCGCAAAGCCTCGTCCGAATTGCCATAATCCATCTGGTAGGTTTTCTTGTCGCCCTTCAACGCCGTCGCCGAGCCGATGGCGTCGCGATAGGGGCCGTAAAAGGCCGAGGCGTATTTGGCCGCATAGGCCATCAGCAAGGTGTCATGATGGCCGGCGCTTTCCAGCGCTGCGCGGATGGCGCCGATGCGGCCGTCCATCATGTCGGACGGCGCGACGATGTCGCAGCCGGCTTCGACCTGCAGCAAAGCTTGATAGGTCAAGATTTCGGTGGTGGCGTCGTTCAGGATACGGCCGTTTTCCAAGAGGCCGTCATGACCATGGTCTGTGAAGGGGTCGAGCGCCACATCGCACATCAGACCGATCTCGGGCGCTGCGTCCTTCATCGCCTTCACCGCGCGGCAGACGATGTTGTCCGGATTGAGCGCTTCCTTGCCCTTGGGATCTTTCTTGGAATTGGCGACGAACGGAAACAAGGCGATCGCCGGAATGCCGAGCGCTTTGGCTTCGGCTGCGGCCTTGGCGGCTTCGGCGACATTCAGGCGTTCCACGCCGGGCATTGAGGCGATCGGAATGCGCGCTTCGGGTCCATCATGCACGATGACGGACCAGATCAAATCGTCGGTCGAAAGGCGCGTTTCGCGGACCAAACGGCGCGACCAATCGTTCTGCCGAAGGCGTCTCATCCGGATATTGGGGAAGGAGGCGTTCGCCACGGTCTGCCTGTCTCAAATTGCGGCTGCGGCTCGCGGAGGGCGACGCAGCGTGAAAGGGCTTAATCCCAACATGGGGTAAGCGCCGCCTCTAAATATTGAATCGCTTGGGATTGCGCGAGGAAAATTTCCCTTCCGCGAGCCAGACTGCCAATCCGTTGCGCGAGAGGACCGGGAGGCGGTAGGAAGACGTCCCACATTGCGGCCACCTTGCCCTCAAGACGTCTTGGCTCCATTCCATCCCAATGAACGCTTCGCACATTCCTTTGAGCGCGTGCATCATCGCCAAGAACGAAGCCGACCGGATCGGGGCGTGCATCCAATCCGTTAAAGACATCGCCGACGAGGTGGTAGTGGTGGATAGCGGCTCCACCGACGACACGCTTGCCGTTGCGCAGGCGCTGGGCGCCAAGACGTTTCATCGCGATTGGACGGGATACGGACCCCAGAAGCGCTTTTCGGAAGAGTGCGCCAGCCACGACTGGATTTTGAATCTCGACGCCGACGAAGTGGTGTCGCCGGCGCTGGCGGCTGAAATTCGCGCGCTGCTCCGAAGCGAGCCGCCGCTGCGCGCGTATCGGCTGAAGTTGCGGACGGTCTATCCGAACAGATCGCGGCCGCGCCTGTGGGCGGACTTCCACAATTATGTACGCCTCTATGACCGGCGTGCGGTTCGGTTTCGCGACAGCGCTGTGCACGACACGGTTGACGTCAGGAGCGAGCGGGTTGGGCAATTACATGGATCGGCTGCGCATTTTTCGGCGCGCTCGTTTCAGCATATGAAGGACAAGCTGGAGTCGTATTCGGGTTTGCAGGCCAAAGTCATGAAAAAGACGCCCGCGAATATGTTCTTGCGGCTGCCGTTCGAATATCCACTCGTTTTCTTGCGATACTTTTTGGTGCGCCGTCATTTCACCGGCGGTTGGGATGGTGTGCGCGCGGCGCACATCGCGGCGCGGGCGCGTTTTCGACGTTTGTTGAAATTTCTGCGGGCGCATGAAGCGAGGAAGCAAGAGAGCCAGCCGCATGGATGAGCGTAAAGCAAGCGTCTGGCTGCGCATCGGTTGGCGCTTGGAGGCGATCGGCTATGATCTGATGACGGCGCTGGTGCGGTCGTTGCCGGTAGACGTGGCGTCCGATATCGGCGCCTGGACGCTCAAGGCGCTTGGACCTCTCACAAGCATTCAAAAGGTCGTACAGAAAAATCTGGATTTCGCGTTTCCGGAAAAGGACGCAGCGTGGAAAGCGCGGATCATTAAAGCGCAATGGGACAATGTTGGCCGCGCCTTCGTCGAGTTCGCCATCATGGATCGCATACGGATCGGCAATGGCCGCGTCGTTGTTGAAAACATCGAGCGTCTGAAAGAGATCGCCGCGGAAGATAAGGCGGTTGTCTTTATTTCAGGGCATTTTTCCAATTGGGAAGTGATGCCCGCCGTCATTATGGAGGCAGGCGTCAATTGCGTGATGACGTACCGCGCCGCCAATAATCCTCACGTCGACAAGCGAATTCGCGATGGGCGTGCGCGCTATGGCGTGAAACTGTTTGCCCCCAAAGGCGGCGACGGCGCCAAGGAATTGCTGATCCGCATGGCGGAAGGCGAGTCCGTAGCGCTCATGAATGATCAGAAGTTCAACCAAGGCATTGCAACGCCGTTTTTCGGGCATCTGGTGCATACCGCGCCGGGGCCTACGCGCTTGGCGATGCGCTTCGGCACGGTGCTGCAGCCGATGACGGTCGAGCGGCTGCACAAAGCGCGCTTCAAGGTCGTCGTGCATGACCCCATTCACGTCGACAGCACCGGCAACCGGCACGCAGACATCGAGTCCACGGTCTGCAAGATCACCAAGTTCATTGAGGACAATGTGCGGGCGCGGCCGGAAGAATGGTTCTGGGTCCACAAGCGCTGGCCCAAAGAGGCCTACAAAAAATAACAGCCTTTAGGCCGCGTGGGCCGCAGCGATATTAGCGGCGACAGCGCGACGCATGAAACAACGCTGTCGCACATCCATGGTTGCCGATTGGGCCTTCTCGATGTCGAGCTGCCATAGCGCCAAACCTCTTCGCGGGATCTCCGTGAATCCGTGCTTGGCGTAAAACGGTGCGTTCCAGGGCACGTGCCGAAAAGTGGATAGGGTCACGCCGAACAAATGGCGGCGTTCCGCTTCGGCGCTCACCGCCCCGAGCAAGGCGGCGCCGACGCCACAGCGTCCAAACTCCGGCGCTACGGAAATCTGCTCCAAATACAGGTCCGGCCGCTCGGTGGTGCAGAGCGCAAACCCGGCTAAGCGGCCGTTCATCTGACCAACAAGCAAAAGGCGCTCGAAGAGGGCGGTCTCCAGGCAGGCGGCGGGAATGCGTTCCGGCAAGCCATTCGGCGTGCCGATCAGGCCCAGGCCGTTAAACAAACCTCCGGCGCGTTCATTGATGTGCTCAATTCCAAAGAGGTCCGCAGCTTGAGCGTAGCGAACCTCGATCGACTTGCAGGCCATTAAGTCCCCTGGTGTCCCTAACGCCGGAGCTTTCAGCATAAGCGCCGACTCATTTGACTTACCGTGACACGATTAAGGCGAATTGTGGCGCACTAAAGCAGCAATGTTCTGTGGGTTAATGCGGCTCAAACAATGTTAAGTCGTGTTTACAATAAAAATGATGGCTAACAAAGTATAGACAAGTAGTATTTAACTCAATATTCAAAAAGTCCGCCTATATTCCCAATCAACGCGTCGAATTCGAATTGAACGCGAAGGAGTTGGGAAAATGGTTGGTTCAGAACGTCCGCGTCTCGTGGATGAAAGCAGCGATATGTCTATCGCTATGGAATATCATAAGAGCTGGGCGTTGCTGGAGCGCGCTCACAGGTCGCTGCTTGATGCCTTGAAAGATGAGATGGATCGCGTCGGCAAGACCGACCTGACCCCGGTTCAGGCGCT
>JBEVJO010000245.1:0-7730 GCA_040510175.1 Caulobacterales bacterium | reverse complement strand
GAAAACGTCCGGCGGCGCGCGCTGGAACTATTTGGCGGCCTGGGCTTGGGCGCTGCGGCAGCCAGGCGGCGACGCTGCGAAGGCGCAGGCGTTCGTTAAGAAGCTGTATCAGAATGTGCCAGTGCTCGATTCCGGCGCACGCGGATCGACCACAACTTTTGTACAACGCCGTATTGGGGACGTGTTGCTGGCTTGGGAAAACGAAGCCTATTTGGCGGTCAAGGAATTGGGCGTCGGGCAATTCGACATCGTCTATCCGTCGGTGTCCATCTTGGCGGAACCGACTGTCGCGGTGGTGGACAAAAACGTCGATAAGAACAAGACCCGTGCGCTGGCGGAAGCTTATCTCAAAGGCCTGTATTCGGACGAAGCGCAGGAGATCGCCGCGAAGAACTATTATCGTCCGCGTAACGCCGCCATTGGCGCGAAATATGCATCGACTTTCAAGAACATTCCGCTGATTACAGTGGACGGCGTTTTTGGCGGTTGGGCTAAAGCGCAAAAAACGCATTTCTCGGACGGCGGCATTTTTGACCAGATCTCTAAGCGTTCCTAACGTGGAAGTAACCAACGCGGTCCATGGGCGAACTGGGCCGCGTTGGCGCTTTCGCGAGCCGAGCGCTTTGCCAGGATTCTGGCCGGCGCTCGGCTTTACTTTAACCTATCTGTCGGCGATCGTTCTGATCCCGCTGATGGCGCTCGTGCTGCGGCCATTAGAGCTCGGCTGGTCGGGCATCTGGGAAGTTTTTTCCGATGACCGCGTCGTCGCCGCTTTGCGCCTCAGTTTCTTGGCGTCGTTTGCGGCGGCGCTGACGGATGGAGTCTTGGGCTTCATCGTCGCCTGGACGCTGGTGCGTTACAAATTTCCGGGCCGGCGCATTTTAGATGCGCTGGTGGATTTACCGTTCGCCATGCCGACGGCCGTGGCCGGTATTTCTCTTGCGACGATCTATGCGCCAACGGGCTGGATCGGCGCGTTGTTCGATCCGTTCGGAATCAAGATCGCATACACGCCGATCGGCGTTTTCGTCGCCCTCGTATTCGTCGGCTTTCCGTTTGTCGTTCGTGCCGTTCAGCCCGTTCTCGAAGACTTCGAACGCGAAGTCGAAGAGGCCGCTGCAACGCTTGGCGCGCGGCGCAGACGCACATTCGTCCAAGTCATCTTTCCGGCCGTCGCTCCAGCCTTGTTGACCGGCTTCACGCTGGCGTTGGCCCGCTCCGTCGGCGAATACGGCTCGGTGATCTTCATCGCCGGTAATTTGCCGTACGTTTCCGAGATCGCACCACTCGTAATCGTCATGAAGCTTGAGGAATATAATTACGCCGGCGCTGCGGCCGTTGGTTTGGCCATGTTGCTGCTGTCGTTCTTGATCTTGCTGGTTTCGAATGCAGCGCAGGTCGCTTTGTCGAAAGGTGGCAAGTCATGAGCTTGCGATCTGACGATCCAACCCGCGAAGGTCCCCTCGTTACCGGGCTCTTTATCGCGGGCACATTTGCGATTTTCTTCCTCGTGCTCGCGTTGCCGCTCGCGACGGTGTTCTTCGAAGCGTTGCGGCGAGGGTGGGATTTATATCTCGCCGCCTTGGTCGAACCTGACGCCGTTTCCGCAATCAAGCTGACGCTGTTGATTACAGCGATCGTCGTGCCGCTGAATAAATTGTTCGGCCTGGCGGCGGCGTGGGCGATTACCAAGTTCGACTTCATCGGTAAGAGCCTGCTCTTGTCGCTGATCGATTTGCCCTTCTCGATTTCACCTGTCATTGCCGGCCTGGTCTATGTTTTGATCTTTGGTTCGCAAGGCTGGCTAGGGCCGATGTTGGACGATGCAGGAATTCAAATCCTGTTCGCCGCGCCGGGCATCGCGTTGGCTACCGCTCTCGTGACGTTCCCATTCGTGGCGCGTGAACTGATTCCTTTGATGCAGGCGCAGGGCTCAGATGAAGAGGCTGCCGCGACGACCTTGGGCGCCAAAGGCTGGCGCACTTTCTTGTTCGTCACACTGCCGAACGTGAAGTGGGCGTTGATGTACGGCGTACTTCTTTGCGCCGCGCGCGCGACAGGTGAGTTCGGCGCGGTGTCTGTGGTGTCCGGCCATATTCGCGGCGAGACCAATACCATGCCGCTGCACATCGAAGTTCTGTATAACGAATATAATTTCACCGCGTCGTTCGCCGTTGCATCGCTACTCGCGTTGTTCGCGCTGGTTACGTTGCTCGTGAAAACAGTTTTGGAGAGCCAGTTCCATGACGAACTTAGCGCGCAACGTCACCGCTGAACCTCGCTCTTTTCAGGCGTCGAGCCTAAAAGAGATTTCGCCCCAGGGGATCAACATGTCTTCGTACCCAAATGAGTTCTCGCAGCAGAACTCTCAAGCTCTCAATATCAAGGACATCCGAAAGCGGTTCGGCCGTTTTCCTGCTCTGTCGGGCGTGTCCCTTGAAGCGCGCGACGGCGAGTTCCTGGCGCTGCTCGGACCATCCGGTTCGGGTAAAACAACTTTGTTGCGTGTGTTGGCCGGCCTGGAGCTGCCGGATTCGGGTGAAGTCCAGTTCAAGGGTGAAAACCTTCTCGCCACGCCGGTTCGTAAGCGCGGGATCGGTATGGTGTTTCAGCACTATGCTTTGTTCAAACATATGACGGCAGCGCAGAACATCGCCTTCGGCATGCACGCCAAACCGAAAGGCCAGCGGCCGGATGCGAAGTTTATCGCATCGCGGGTCGAGGAATTGCTTTCGCTCGTACAATTGGAAGGCTTGGGGGGCCGCTTTCCGGCGCAATTGTCCGGCGGTCAAAAGCAACGGATCGCGCTCGCGCGCGCACTCGCCATTGAGCCTAAATTGCTTCTACTCGATGAGCCGTTCGGCGCACTCGACGCAAAGGTGCGTCGCGAATTGCGGCGCTGGCTGCGTAGCCTGCATGAGCAGACCGGCCTGACCACGATTTTCGTGACGCACGATCAGGAAGAAGCGCTGGATCTCGCCGATCGCGTGGCGGTTTTGCGGGACGGCAAACTCGACCAGATCGGCACGCCTGAAGAACTTTACAATGAGCCGGCCAACCCCTTTGTGCTCGAGTTTCTTGGCGACGTGGTGAAGCTTCCCTGCAATGTGGACGGCAACGTCGCGATTATCGAGGGCGCCCGCGTGCCGATCGTTGGCGGCGTCGTCGCCAATGGCTCTCAAATCGCCTACGTCCGGCCCGACGGCTTCGAGGTCGAGCAGGGCGATGGACCGGGCCTGCGTGCGCGCATCCACAACGTCTTTACCGCGGGACCAGAGGCCCGTTTGGATGGCACCCTTGAGAACGGCGATGCCGTGGAGGTGCGGATTTCGCATGAGGCCGTTCGGGGTTTCTCGGAAGGACAGCAGGTGCGCCTGTTGCCAACCAGCGTTCGGGTTTGGTCGTAAGCCCCCTCGACGACTAAGAATCCAAAGCATTCGGGAGGGCGCAGATCGCCTTCGCCCCCCTCGTTTGTCCGCTCGACTTACGCGCGTCTGCGCTTATATCTGTCCCGCGCCGCCTGAATCGGTGACGTCTCTGACGGGCAGGGCGTAGGAAACGACATGGTTCAAAGCAAGAAACCGGTAGCTGACGATCTGAAGATCGCGTCGATCGAAGAAATTCTGAATGAGGCCCGCAACGGCCGGATGTATATCCTGGTCGATGACGAAGATCGCGAAAACGAAGGCGATCTGGTCATTCCGGCGCAGTTCGCCACTCCTGACGCCGTCAATTTCATGGCCCGTTTTGGCCGCGGTTTGATCTGCCTCGCCATGACGGCCCAGCGCATCGATGAGCTTGGCTTGCCGATGATGGCGGCCCGAAACCAGACCCGCCACGAAACGGCGTTTACGGTCTCTATTGAGGCCCGGGATGGCGTCACGACGGGCATTTCCGCCGCCGATCGCGCGCGGACGATCGCCGTCGCTATCGACGGCTCAAAAGGCGCCGAACACATTATTTCGCCCGGCCATGTCTTTCCGCTCAAGGCGCGGGAAGGCGGCGTCCTCGTGCGCGCTGGTCATACGGAAGCGGCGGTCGACGTGTCGCGCCTCGCAGGCCTTATCCCCGCCGGCATGATCTGCGAAATGATGACCGAGGACGGTCAAATGGCGCGGCTGCCGGAGGTGCTGGAGTTCGCCGCGCAACACAATTTGAAAGTCGGCACAATAGCGGATCTGATCGCCTATCGCCGCCGGCATGATCGCCTGGTGAAGCTGGTCGCCGAAGCATCCATGAACACGGTGCATGGCGGCGTTTGGACCATGCGCAGTTATCTCGACACGGTTAACGGCGCAGAGCATGTTGCATTGATCAAGGGGAAGGTTAGACCGGACGAACCGACGCTTGTTCGCGTGCATGCATTCTCAAATCTGTTTCCGGAATTGTTTGGCGTAGACCCCGCGGTGCAAAGCTCCATCTCGGCCGCGATGGCGGAGATCGGCGCGCGGGGAGCCGGCGTCCTTGTGGTAATGGCTGACATACAATCGGTACGCCCCAGCATAGCGTGGAAAACCGGATCGACTTCCACGGAAGCGTCAGACGGCATGTTGCGGTTGTACGGCATCGGCGCGCAAATTCTGGCGGACATCGGCATAACGGAAATGGAGCTTCTGACAAACTCTCCAGCGCACCACCTGGTTGGGTTGGACGGCTATGGGCTAACGATCGTGGCTGAACGGAAATTTGGCCCGGGCGCGCGGAAGACTTAGAATCTACCCAGTACGGCGATACGCACAGTTCGTCCGGGACGCGGCAGTTCATCCTTTAAAAACGATGCATGCACGCGCTCTTCTGCATCGGTGAGATTGCGTCCGTCCAACATGATGGAGATGGGACCTTCTGCGCCCTGCGGCCGCCATGTCAGGCGGGCGTTGATCTCCGCATAGCCGTCGGTCTGCGTTTCAAATGGCGCCGTGCGATCCTGATCGGCGACGTCGGCGACCTCAAAGCGCCCTTTGAAATGTTCGGACTCCGCTGCTAGCCCGAGCCGCAAGGTGCGTGGCGGAATGCGGGGCAGGGCGCCGCCGGATTTGAATGAAGCACGCACCATGTCCAGGCCAACGTCACCGGTGAAAGTGAAAGCGCCAACTTCAAACAACTCACTGGATGCTGCGATTTCACCGCCGGTGAATGTTGCGTCTCGCGGGGTGAACGCGAAGACGGGAAGCGTCGTTTCACCCGGAGGCGCCAATGCTGGTTCGACAAAGGCGTCCAGACTCTCCACGAATTGCTGCCCGGTTGGAACAAGCGCGATATAGTCGGAATAGTCTATGTGATAGACATTCATCTCGAAGCTTCTCGTGGCGCTTTCGAAGCGCACGGAGCCTTCAATTGATAGCGCCGTTTCCTTATCCAACGCGGCGTTCCCGACTTCGAATGACCCGGTCGCCAAGTGTGGACCAAAGGCGAAGCTTTCGATGGCGGTTGGCGCGCGTTCCGATCGTGCGAAGGTAATTCCAGTGAACCAATTCGGCGCTGAGCGAACAAATGCGCCGGCCGATCCGCTAAGCGTCGTGAAATTCTTATCGCCCGCGATCTGGTTATCGAGCGTTCGTTGTTCGAGGCGAAGCCCGCCTTCGAAGCCATAAAGTCCATGGTCCCAGCGCTGGACGGTGAAGGCGCCGTAATCCCTCGTGATTGTCGGCGAGATGAAAGACTCCTCGCCAGTCGCGGCGAAGTCCGTCTTGCTGAATTGGATTCCGACGGCGCCCTTCAGCTTCTCAAATAACGCGTCGTTATGCGCTTCCAATCGCGCCTCGTAGCCTTCATTGGTGAAGGTGGTGGCGATCGCGCCAGTGTCTTCGATTTCCGAGTGCGTGTAGTCGGAATATTGGGCTCCCCAATCAATTCTTTTGAAGGGCCCGAAATTGATCTTCACATCACCGCGGGACTCAATGCGGTTTTGGTTCATACGTATTTGTCCGCCAATCAGCGAACCAGGTTCTTCAGGCGGTAAGCCGTAATTGGATTCATAGCGCTTCAGTGCGAGACCCGCGAAGCCCCAGTCGCGAACCGCGGATGCGCCAGCGCCATAGGATCGCACACTCGACCAGGAGTTCGGCGCCTCGCCTGATGGCTCCGCGATTCCGGCAGGCAATGGATCGGTCGCGCGCGCAATGCGGGAACGGGCAAATCCTGGAATGGAATAATTGTCTGTTTCGCGTCCCGCCGCTTCGAAATGCAAGAGAACGGGAGCGGCGTCGGCCGTCACGCTGGCGGATGCTTCGCGACCGTCATTGGAATCTGTGAAGGCGGCCAGCACGCTTCCGCTTAGGGGGCGATCGGGCTTTTTGGTTGGAATACCGTCGTCGATAACATTGATGACCCCGCCTATGGCGTTGCCGCCATAAGCGAGCGCGGCAGCGCCGCGCAGGACTTCAATACGTTTGGCGTCCAGTCCATCTGCAGTCACGGCATGATCCGGGCTGGCGGAGGCGGCATCGATGGCGCCGATGCCATTCTCCAGAATGCGTACGCGGTCATCGCCGAGACCGCGAATGACTGGCCTGCTCGCACCCGCGCCAAAAAATGTGGAAGAGACGCCGGGCATTTTTGCCAAGGTTTCGCCGAGGCCCCCATTGAGGTTTTCGACGATTGTCTCGCGGTTCAGAATTGTCGCGCCCTGCAGACTTTCGCTTCTTGAGCCTTCAAGGGGGGCGGTGACCACGATCTCGGGTGCGGCTTGTTGTGCGAACGCCGGTTGGGCGCACGCAGCAGCGCCAAGGAACAGCAAAACCCGTCGTTTCATATGTCCGCCCGTTTGTGTTATAAAATAACAAACGTAACAAAATAACATTACATCCGCAAGTGCGACAAAGTAGAAGCGGTCGAGCGAAGACAGGCGGCGCCGCCAAGATTAAAAGAGCCGCTCACAATGCGGAGCGGGTGGAGGGCTGAGCGATGCGCGGACTGATTTTGGTGTTTGCGGTTGCGCTTGCTGCGTGCGGAGAAAAGACGCCGCCAGCTGCGCCGTCGCCGGACATGGCAGGTATGGATATGTCGGCTCCGGCGCCTGCCGTTTCAGCCACTGGAGTGCAGTTTGGCGACTTCACTATTTCCGATGCCTGGGCGCCCGTCACGCCGGCCGGCGGTCGCGTGGCGGCGGGCTATCTGACAATCAAGAACAATGGGCAGTCAGAAGACACCCTGACCGGCTTTTCAAGTCCACGGGCAAAGGCTGTCGAGCTTCATGAAATGCTTGAAGAAAACGGCATGATGAAGATGCAGGAAAAGTCGCAGCTTTTACTTAGGCCGGGTGAGGAAGTCGCGCTGGCGCCTGGCGGCCTTCACCTGATGCTGATTGAACCCCAACTGCCATTTGTTGATGGACAGGAATTGCCGCTGACGCTGACCTTCGCCCATGCGGGAAAGGCTGAGATCAAATTGTTGGTGCGGCCGCGGCTGCCAGCGAACGCAGCCCCTCACGCTGGGCACTGACATTCAGCCGCTTCATGGCGGTGCATCGTGGGGGTGACACATTGACGTTCAGCGGTCGCTGGTAGCGCCCTGGCCCGGAATGGGTTAACCACCGAAGGGGGCGGTTGGTGGAGGCGCGTTATGCGCGATGGGTTTGTGCTGGATCTAGTGCTTTGGGTAGCGCCGGTCTTTTTCGGTGTCGTAGGTCTAGCGTTCCTGATCACCGGGATCGGCCAACTTGTGCGCGGACACTTTCTGGGCGCAACCGGGCGCACGATTTCCGCTGCCTTCGCTTTGTCGCTCGGCGCCGC
>JBEVJO010000244.1:0-2615 GCA_040510175.1 Caulobacterales bacterium | reverse complement strand
ACGCTTGCCTGATTTGGCTTCCTCTTCTGATAATTCGACGTGGTTTCCAACATGCTGCATGTCGCTCTCCTTTGATGCGACAACGCGCCAGTGCGGCAAAATGATCCCCGGCATCAAAACGCTATTGGGAAACTTAGAAAATGGCGTGTCTCAGGCATTTTGGCGGGTTATTTCACCACACGCCCGGGGTTCAGGGTGCCCGCGGGATCGAGTGTGCGCTTGATCGTCCGCAGCAGTTCCATTTCCAAGGGCGAGCGCCGTTCCGCCAGCTCATCGCGCTTCATCATGCCGATACCATGTTCAGCGGAAATGGAGCCGCCGAGACGCATCGTGGAATCATGCACGGCGTGCTGCACTTCGTCGTGGATCGCCACCACCTCGTCTTCAGTCATGCCACCTGCGAGGCCCTTGGGCGGTTTGACCGTAAAGTGGATATTGCCGTCGCCCGCATGACCGAACGCGACGAAGCGCGCACTTGGCACGAGTTGGCCGCCGGCCGCCATGGCGCCGCGGATGAGATCCGGCACAGCGGCGACGGGAGAAGAAATATCATGATGGACGCCGCGGCCGTCCTTCTTCTCACCTTCAGAATGTGAATCGCGCACCTTCCAGAACATCAAGGATTGGGCATCGGATTGCGCAATCACCGCGTCGCTGATGAGGCCTTCCTCCATGCCGGCGGCGAGGACTGCCTCTATTGTATCGCGCGCGCCATCTTCGCGCCCGAATGACATTTCCAGGAGGAGGCTCCATTCGGGTGCGGGCGTGAAAGGAAACCGCGTGTCGGGGACGTGCTCCAGAACGAACTCCACGCCCTGATGGCCCATCAGTTCATAGCCGGTCACCGCGCCGCCTGACATCGACTTCGCGATGGGAAGGAAGGGAACTACTGCGTCGAGACTGGTCAACGCGCACATCGCAGTCATCTTCGCCGCAGGCAAGGGAAATAATTTCAGGGCGGCTGCCGTGACGATGCCCAGCGTGCCTTCAGCGCCGATGAAAAGCTGCTTCAAGTCATAGCCGGTATTGTCTTTACGGAGCGTCCGTAGGCCGTTCCAGATTCGGCCGTCAGCCAAAACGACTTCCAAGCCGAACACCAGATCGCGCATCATGCCGTAGCGCAGCACCGCCACGCCGCCTGCGTTGGTCGACACTAAACCGCCGATTGTCGCCACGCCCTCCGCGCCGAGGCTCAGCGGAAAGAGACGTCCAGCTTCCTTCGCGGCGTCTTGCACCTGCGTCAGGATTACGCCTGCTTCGGCAATGATGGAGTCGTTTTGCGGACTAATTTCGCGAATCTTGTTCATCCGGCGTAATGAAAGGACAATTTCATTCTGCGGCAGCGATCCGCGCACCATGCCAGAATTGCCGCCCTGCGGCACAAGCGGAACTCCCGCTTCGTGCGCCGCCTTGACGACAGCCGCGACTTCTTCCGTGGTGGAGGGCATGGCGACAAAGGGCGTTGCGCCGACCCGGCCGCGCCAATCCCGTGCGAAAGGTTCTACATCCATCGCCTCGTGCAAATAGCCCTTGGGGCCGAGCAAGGTTTTAAGGCGTTCTATCAGTTCGGCTTGTGGTGTCATGACTTCAGCATATTCGCTCGACGGCACGCCGTCATCCAAGGTGTTAGGGGCGAGGGGCGGCGGCGCGTGCCAAGCGGTCATTGATCGCTTCACCCAGCCCATGCGTTGGGATAGGCGCCACGGCAATCGTCTGGGCGCCAAGAGAATCCAAACGGCGGAGATAGGTATATAGGTTTGAGGCGGCTTCGATCAGATCGCCATTGGGCGATAGATTGAGAATTTGAGCCTGCGCCCGCGGACCGAAGCCCAGATAAGCTTCGCCGGGAGACATGTCCAAGGCATTCAAACGCAAGGCCGCACGCGGCGCATAATGGCTGGCCAGCATGCCGGGCGCATCGACGTGATCGGCTTGCGCGGCGGCGAGGGGACCGATCAGCGCCTCGATTTCCTCGCGCGCGATACCGCCAGGCCGCAGCAAGCGCACAGGCTCTCCCGGCATTACGCTAACGATCGTCGATTCGACGCCGACCGACGACGGCCCTGCATCCAGAATGACGCTGATGTGCGCGCCCAAGTCCGTTGCCACATTCTCTGCGGTGGTTGGACTGAGCCGGCCCGAAAGATTGGCGGACGGCGCCGCGACAGGCTTTCCGAAGGCGCGCAGCAGCGCCTGCGCGATAGGATGCCTGGGACCGCGCAGTGCAATGCTGGGTAATCCTGCACGCGCCAATTCGCAGACCGTGCCTCCTGGCTGCGCGGGGAGAACCATCGTCAGCGGGCCGGGCCAGAAGGCTTTGGCCAATGCACAGGCGCGATCGTCGAACACCCCTTCGGATTCAGCGGAAGCTAAATCGGGGACATGCGCGATCAGCGGATTGAAGGCAGGGCGGCCCTTGGCGGCGAAAATACGTGCGACAGCTTGGGCATTCGTGGCGTCGCCCGCGAGGCCGTATACCGTTTCCGTCGGCATCCCGACAAGCGCCCCGGCGGCGAGGGCGGCGACGGCTTCGGCTATGGCCGTTGAATCGGGCGTGCGAATAGGCATGCGGGCTTGTCACGCGGACGGCGGATTGAAGCAAGCGCTCTCGCGCT
>JBEVJO010000243.1:0-6211 GCA_040510175.1 Caulobacterales bacterium | reverse complement strand
TGGATAGACAATGAACGAGTTTGAACGAGCTGCCGCTACCCGATCGATACCGGTGGGTCGCGCAGACATGGCTGTCGATGCGGGCCTGCGCAGCTTCATGCTCGGGGTCTACAACAAGCTGGCGCTGGGCTTGGTTTTGTCAGCGACGCTCGCTTACGCGGCGGCGTACTTTCCGCCTCTTCGTGATCTGATTTTCGGCACCCCTCTTTATTACGTCGTCGCGTTTTCGCCGATCGTGATCCTGCTGGTGGCGTCCTTCGCCATGAAGAACCCGTCGCCGACGGGCGCGGGCGTCCTCTACTGGTCGATCGTTACGCTTATGGGCCTGGGCCTTGGCGTGATCTTCCTGGTTTATACGGGCGTGTCCGTCGCGAAGACCTTCTTCATCACGGCCGCAGCCTTCGGCGCTCTGAGCCTTTGGGGCTACACGACGAAGAAAGATCTCAGCGGTATGGGCAGCTTTTTGATCATGGGTCTGTTCGGCCTGATCATCGCGTCCGTCGTGAACATCTTCTTGAAGTCGACCGCGATGGAATGGGCGATTTCCTGCATCGGCGTGCTGATCTTCTCCGGCCTGATCGCCTATGACACGCAACGCCTGAAGCAGACCTATTACCAGCTTGGCGGCGACGCGCGCGGCACGGCTGTGGCGACCAATTACGGCGCGCTCTCGCTGTACCTGAACTTTATCAACCTGTTCATGTTCCTGCTGCGCATCCTGGGCAACCGGAACTAAGACAGACGATCTTCGGATCGGAAAAATCAGCGCCCCGGCGGAAACGCCGGGGCGTTTTCTTTTGGACGTTAATCCACCAGCCGCATGAACATGCGCTCAAAGACCCGCAGCACTTGGTCCAGTTCATGACCGCGCTTCAGGACCTGCCCGCCAGCCGCGATCACCGCATAGGCGCCTTGCTTGCGCGCCAGAGAAGGCCGCTTTTCGATCCGGTACAAAGGATGCTCTGCGGCGCGGCGGAAAATGGCAAAGACGGCCACGTCTTTTTCACCGCCAATCGCGTAGTCGCGCCATTCGCCCGCGGCGACCATCCGCCCATAGACGAAGAGAATGCGGTTGAGTTCTTGCTTGTCGAACCAGATCTTCGACGACCCGCTATGGGCCACATTAGGCAGCGAAGACTGTCCGATCATTCCGTCCATGTTGAAAGAATGCCTGATTGCAAGCTGATGGCAAGGGTTCAGCAAACCCATACCGCGCGCGAACGCCCCCTTGAATACGCATCACAGGAGAAATAAGGCGGCATGGTCACAAGTAAGGCGGAAAATCCGCATCACGGACAGAGGGGGGCCGGATAAGACCGTCATACAACGGGGGTCGGCCGGGTTGAGCGGTCTCGGAACATATCAGCCCCCCCAGCCCCCCGGATCATTCTCTCCGGCCGACGCAAATTTCAACAATCCACAGGAACAACGCTCGTACGGATCGCCGGACGCAGCGTTTTCGCGTTTGGGTCGTTATGCCCTTTCAGGCCCGGGCCCGCGCCGCATAGTCGCCTTGAGATTGCCCGTATCCGTCCGGATGAAGCGATCGCTGCGGCGCTATTGAATTTACTCGCCAAAGGGTCGTGATTGACTGCCAAGAGGCGTTGGGGAGACACGCGTGACTATGCTTTTGCAGGCCAAGGGGCTGACAAAAACATATGGCCGCCGAAGCGCCGTTGGCGGCGTCGATCTCGAGATCGAGGCCGGCGAAACCGTCGCCTTGCTCGGACCCAATGGCGCGGGGAAAACCACCACATTGCGGATGCTGGCCGGATTTCTGGAACCTGATGAGGGAAGCGTCCGCATCCTGTCCTATGAGATGACGCGCCATCGCACCAAGGCGCAAAGCGTCATCGGCTATCTGCCGGAAGGCGCGCCGCTCTACAGTGAAATGACGCCTCTCTCTTATTTGAACTTCATGGCGCACGCTCGCGGCCTGTCCGGCGACAACGCCCGTTGGGCGATCTCACGCGCGGCGACGCAAGTGCAGCTTGGCGACACCCTCAATCAACCCATCAGCACATTGTCGAAGGGCTATCGCCGGCGCACCGCCTTGGCCGCCGCGATTCTCCACAATCCGCCTATTTTGTTGTTGGATGAGCCAACCGACGGGCTGGACCCCAATCAAAACTACTCCATCCGTGCGCTCATCAAAGAATTGGCGCCGGAAAAGGCGATCCTGATCTCGACGCACAATCTTGAAGACGTCGAATCCATGTGCACGCGCGCGGTCGTCATCAGTGCCGGTATTGTCGTCGCTGATGGAACACCCGCGGCGCTAGCGAACGAAACGCCAAACAGAACGCTGATCGACTTTTTCCGCGCCGTAACCCGCCAAGAGGACGCAGCTTAGATTATGGCGGGGCTTTGGGCGATCTATCGCAGGGAATTGTCGGGCTATGTAAATACGCCCGGCGCGTACATTTTTCTCGCGGCCTTTTTGATTTTGTCGGCCGGCCTCACATTCCAGGGCGGCGGCTTCTTTGAATCGTCGTCGGCGGATCTCACCGCATTTTTCGCGCTGCATCCCTGGCTCTTGATGATCTTGGCGCCGGCTCTGTCGATGCGCAGCTGGGCAGATGAGATGCGCCACGGCACTATTGAGACGCTGCTGACCTTGCCGGTGCTCACCTGGAACCTCGTGCTCGGAAAACATCTCGCCGCCTGGACCATAACGGCCTTCGGATTGCTGCTGACGATTCCGCTATGGCTGACCGTGAATTATCTGGGCGAGCCGGATAACGCAGCGATCGCCGCCTCATATCTAATGTCGCTCCTTGCCGCAGGCGCATATCTGGCGCTCGGCCAAGCTTGCTCCGCGATCACCGGCAACCAGGCCGCAGCCTTTGTGACTTCTATCCTGTTCGGTCTCTTCTTTACGGCCGCCGGGTCTCCCGCGATCACCGACGCCGCCGCACGCGCAATCGGGCCAACCGCCGCCGACTTGGTGGCGCCCTTCGGCATCGCGGCGCGACTCGAGCCAGCCTGGCGCGGCGTGCTCGATATGGGCGCGGCGATTTATTTTTTCGGCTTCGCCATTTTGTGGCTCTGCATCTCTACGCTCTTCGCGTCCGCGCGGCGGGGAGGCTGAGATGGGCCGCAAAACATTCGCTGCGCTGGTTTCGATTGCGCTGGTCGCGCTGTTCATTATCGCCGTTACCATCGCCACGCCCTTTGCGCGCGTGTTGCGCATCGATTTGACCGAAGCGCATCTCTATTCGCTGAGCGACGGCGCACGCAAAACTCTGCAGAACGTCGCCGAGCCAACGCCGTTGACCCTCTATTATTCGCGCAAGATCGGCGCCAAATCGCCAGAGCTGCGCGCTCACGCCGCGCGGGTGCGGGAAATGCTTGCCGCGCTCGCCGCCGCCTCGAACGGAAAGATCAGCGTCCGCGAAATCGACCCACAGCCTTTTTCGGCGGAAGAAGATGCAGCTATCGCTTCAGGGCTCGAGCCTGCCGCAACGCCGGTCGGCGAGCAGGTCTATCTTGGCGTCGCGGGAAAGAGTGCGCTGGGACAGAATATCTCCATTCCTTTCCTCGACCCCAAGCGCGATTCGTTTCTCGAGTACGATCTCACGCGTCTGGTCGCCGCAATCGATTCGCCCAAGCGCACCAAGATCGCGCTGGTGACCTCGCTGCCGTTGAAGTTCGGCCCCGGCGGTCCGGCGGCCTTCGCGCAAAACGCCTCACGCGCCTTCAACGTCTATGACGAAATGGACCGCACGTTCGACATCGACGTGACTCCGCCCGATTTTACGTCGCTGCCCAAAGACGCCGATATTCTGGTGATTGCGCACCCCTGGCCGCTGACGCCACAACAACTGTTCGCGATCGATCAGTTTGTGCTGGCGAAGGGGCGCGCGCTGATCATGCTTGATCCCGCGACGTGGATCGCATCCCCAGCATCAGGCGCGGCGCAATACGCGGCGCCGCAAAGCTCCGACATGCGCACGCTGTTCGATGCCTGGGGCATCAACTTAAGCAATAACGTCATCGCCGATAAAGACCGCGCGCTGCCCATTGAAGTCACCAACGCGGATGGCCGCACCAGCATCACGCCGCAGCCTTTGTTCTTGCGCTTGGCCGGGCCGGATCTTTCAAAAGACGATCCGGTCACAGCCTCCCTGCCGCGCGGCGTGCATGTCGCTTTGCCTGGCGCCCTTTCACTGAAAGCGGGTTCCGCGTTCAAAATGACGCCGATCCTGCAAACCAGTGCGGACGCAATGGAATTGAACGTAAACAGCGCGATCAACAATCCGGCGCCGGCGAGGATTCTTGAAAAATATCGCGCGACAGATAAACGCTACACGATTGCGGCGCGTCTGCGCGGCTCACCCATCAGCGCCTATCCGCAGGGCGCGCCGATTCCTGAACAGTCCACAATCAAGCCGCTGACGAAAGCGTTGCGGCCCGTCGAGTTGATCGTGATCGGCGACGTCGATTTCCTCGAAGACGGGTTTTACGTCGATCCGCAGAGCAAAACGCCGGTCGCCGACAATGCAGCGCTGGTCGTCAACGCCATTGAGAGCCTCAGCGGCACTGATTCGTTGCTGACACTGCGCGCGCGCACCGCGCCGCCGCGGCCCATGACGCGCCTCGACACTATGCGCGCCAAGACAGCGGAACGCCTTGCCGTCGAAGAAGCGCGCCTGGCCAAGGAATTACAAGACACCGAAGCGCGTCTGCGGGTCTTGCGCAGCCAGGCGGAAAATCGGACTGGCTTCGGCGTGCAAGCAACATCGGTGAACGAGATCGAGCGCTTCCAGGCCAAGGCGTTTGATATCCGTGGCCGCCTGCGAGAAATCCGGCGCTCCTACACGATCGACATCGAGCGCCTGCGCAACCAATTGCTGGCGCTGAATACGCTCGCCGCGCCTATGCTGCTCGCATTGATCGGAATCGGCGTCGCCTTGCGCCGGCGCTTTGCCGTGAAAAAGCGGCCGTCCTCATGAAGAAGATCGGGCTCCGTCAAAAGCGCGCGCTCTGGGCCGCCGGCATGCTCGTGATCGCTACCGCCGCCGGTCTCCTGGCTTATGGCGCCGCGACGCGCGGGACCTCTTCCGGCTTCAATCCCTTGGGCTCCGCGCTGCCGGGCTTCGCTGTCGACTCGGCCGACGTCACGGAATATTTGATCACCACGCCCGACGGCGCCTATCGCCTGACGCGCGGCAAATCGCGTTGGGTCTTGATGGAGCGCGGCGGCTATCCAGCGCAAAAGGACAAGATCGAAAGCTTGATCGCCGGGCTGGTGAATCTGAAGCTCGAACGCGTGCTGACCGAAGACGCAGAAAAGTTCGAAGCGCTGCGTCTCACAGATCCGCGCCAAGGCGGCAGCGGCGCCTTGATCCAGGCGACGGATGCACAAGGCGATGAGCGCGGCACGTTGCTGATCGGCAGCTCCTCTCAAGGCTTGCTGGTGCGCTATCCCGGCGACAACAAAGCCTACCTGGTGCACGGCGGACTGCCCGACCTGTCCAACCCCGCGGACTTCGCTGATCTCGACGCGCTGAAAATCGGCGCCGACCGAGTGCAGCGCATCGACATCGTCTATCCGTCCGGCGCAGCCTTGAGTCTTGAGCGGGCGAACCCGGACGTCGCGTTCGGTCCAGCGCCGGCCAAAAAAGCAAAGCCGGTGGCGCCGCCACCGCTCGGCAGCGCCGAACTGGCCGCCATCGCGTTGACGACCACGCCGTTTCACCCCGTCGACGTCAAAGAAGAGCCGAACGAAACACCGGCGGGCGATCCACTGGGAGAGCGCCGCATCACCACGTTCGACGGTTTAAATGTGCGCATGATTTTCGCCAGGAAGGACGGCGCGCTTTGGACGCTCGTGTCAGCAGGCGGCGGCGGCTCGTCGGCCGAGGCCGTGGCGATCAATTCGCGCACCTCTGGATGGGCCTTCGCATTTGCGCCGGACGACCTTGCGCACCTGTTTCCGCTGCTTCCCGGAACCGGCGGACCACCAAAGCTCAAAGGCGCCACAGACGCAAAATTGGAGGCCGTCGCCGCTGAATAAAGCTAGTTCGTGCCGGTTTCCCCTCTTAAGGGAAGCGATCCGGTGCTTCAGCGTTTGAGTATAATGGCCGCATATCGGTCATACAGCCCATGTTAGGCTTTGCTTTTATATGAACCCGCTCGACGCCCTCGCCAGACTGGACACCGCCCGCGCCAAAGTGGCGCGCAGGCTCGTCGTCGAGCGCGCGGCGCC
>JBEVJO010000242.1:0-11439 GCA_040510175.1 Caulobacterales bacterium | reverse complement strand
GCATAAAGACCGTCCGGATTGACGAAGGTGGCCACCGGAAGCTTGTAGAGCGGACGTTGCAAACCGTTGTCGAACTGCGCCGTCAGGATGCCGTCCCGGCCGATCGATACGCCGGTGAGGTTGCCCAAAGGCGAGCCGTCAACCGACGTTGAGTTCAGCACCGATGCGTCATCGAATTGCGTGATGCCGCCGGCGCTCGTCCCGCCGCCGAGATTCAAGCTGATGGTCTGGCCGGCTATGCCTTCCGCCGACGCCCATTTCACGTTGGTCCCGGCCGGCGCCGCGGAACTCGAAGCGCCGAATGTCAAAGTCGATGGCAAGGTCGTGCTGCCGGTGTTCAACGAACCGTCTTCATTGAAGGCAACGATGCCGACCGCGACCTGGCCATTGGCCAGACCAGCGCCAGTGGTTACGTCGGTGGCTGGCGAGGCATAGATTTCGGCGCGCCATTCGTTCGGCGTCGAGGTCTTCAGAAACGAGAAAGTCAAAGAACGCGATCCGCCCAAGCTGTCATAGACCTGGACCGTGCGGGTGAAGTCCGGCGTGACCGTGCCCGAGGCCATGTTGCTGGTGAGCGAATTGTAGGTGCCCGCCGCCGCCGAGACCGCTGTCGAGGATTGCAGGTTCGCATTGAACGACAAATTGGTGGAGGCTTCCGCCGTAGCGCCCACATTGGCGATATTGATTGCCTGCAGGGCCGACAGATCGGAAGGGTCGGCGCTGACGCTGCCGTCCGCTGCGACCGGCCAACCTTTGAGATAGAAGGCGCCGGTGTTTTTCAGATAGCCTTGATCGTCGGGCACGAACGATCCTGCGCGCGTGAACAGCGTTTCGCCACCGCTCACGCTATCCGACACCACAAAGAAGCCTTGTCCGGAAACCGCGAGATCCGTCGACGACGAGGTCGATTGCAACACGCCCTGTTGCGAGATCAATTGGTGCATCGCCACCGACACCCCGGCGGTTGCATAGGTCGTCGTCGATGATTCCGGACGCACCAGGTTGGTGAATTGCGTCGCGTTTCTTTTATAACCGACGGTGTTCATGTTCGCGATATTGTCGGAAATCGCGGCAAGAGCGCTCGAATTGGCCGAAAGGCCAGAGACCCCTGCAAACATTGCGCTTGTGATACTCATTGTACGGCTCCGATGAATTTTGTTTGTGAGAGCCGTTCTGCTCGTTCCACTGCCGCGGCGGCTTTGCGCTGCGGACTGCGTGATATGTGTTTCGTCGAATTACGCGTCGACACGCAAAACTCTTTCCAATGGAAAGGCGCCGGCGCTGGTCTCCACCATCGGCGTACCGCTCGATAGGTCGACTGCCTTGACCGTGCCCTTCACATTGATGCTGGCGGTGACGTCTTCACCGCTAATATCGCTTGCATCTATGACCATCCGGTAATTGCCGGCCGGCAAACGATCGCCTTCGGCGCTTTTTCCATCCCATTCGAAAGAATGGATGCCGGATTTTGTTTCGCCCTTGGCGGTGAACACGACTTTGCCAGCGGAATCATAGATGCTGATCTTGTTTGCAGTCGCGGTCGTCGGCAGCGAATAGCTCCAGGTCGCATTGCCCGTTGCATCCAGGCGCTGCGTCGGGCTCTCCAGCGTCACCGATTTTCCGAGATAGCTGACCGCAGTGCCCGTCGCCGCGCCCTGCTGCAACGCGACCAATTTTTCCAATTGATCGGAGGCGCGGATTTGCTGTTCAACGCCGGAGAACGCCGTCAATTGCTGCACGAATTCATTTGAATCCGTGGGCTTCAACGGATCCTGATTTTGCAATTGCGCCGTCAGAAGCGTGATGAAGGTCTGATAATTATCGGCGAGGCCTTGCGCAGACGTCTGCGCCTGGGTCCCGTAATTGCTGGTGTTCTGAACTGCGGTGACCAAATTAAATTCTCCTAAGCCCAGACATCGACGCCGCCGGCGCGCCAGGACTTAATTGCGACGGGCGTACTGACATCTTGTTCAGCCTCGCCGTAAACACGTGCGCGCCGAGTGTCGGCGCCATTTTCATTTTGCGCGTCGCGCCAGCCTTGGCCGCTTTGCGCATCGGCGTTCAGGCGGAATTTTACGCCGTCATCGCTCAGCTTCACGCCGCTATCAGTCAATTGGCGCTCCAGGTCGCGGGCGGTGCGCATCAATTCCTGCAGGGTTTCGGGCCGGTCCGCCGACAAGGTCAGGCTGACGGTTTTGTCGGTATGCACTTCAACGCGCGCATCGACGCGGCCAAGTTCAACCGGATCGAGCCGGATTTGAAAATGCGCGCCGCCGCCATTGGATTGACGGAAGAAGCGCACCACGGTTTGCGCAACCGCATTGGTGTTGGCGCTGGCGTGCGTCGAGGCAGTCGCGCCCGGAGCGCGATGGTCTTCCGCGCGCTGTGCATTCTGCGCTTGCGTTGCGCCTGGGGTTTGCCCCGTTGCGTCCACCTTAGCATCGGCTTGCGGCGCGGCCGCGCCCTCTTTCGGGCTGAACGCTTCTTGCGCCTTGGCGGCATTCTGCAAAGCCGCCTGCTGCGCAGGGCTCTGCGGCGTGGCTATGGCGGCTGGACTCGCGGAACTATTTGTCGCCGTTTGAGGGGTCTGCGCTTCTGAATGTTTCGGTGCAGCGTTCGCTTGTTTGTTCAATGCTGCATCAAAGCTGTCGACCGATGGCGCGCCGGGGGCGCTAGCGGCTTGGGCATCGGCGCCGTCAGCGCTTTGAGCGCTTTGAGCGCCCGCTTGCGGCGTTGCGGCCGTGGCGCCCTTTGGCGTTTGCGGGGCGCCCAAAAGCGCGGGTTCGATCGCGGCGTCAGCTTGACCTTCAGTCTTCACGTCGCCTGGTGATTGCGCAGCGTTCGGTTGGGTTTGCTGTGGAATCAATAAAGCCGCCAGCGCCGCATCTTGGACATTCACAACCGGCGCGTTGCCCTTTGGCGCAACGGTTTGCTGCGTGCTAGCAGCGTCCGTTGTCGGAAGCGCACAGGAATCCTGTGCTGCTTTTTGGGGCTCGCCGGTCTTCGCATCATCAGCAACGACGGCTTCGCCTGTCGTCGCCGCGGCGGTTTGAGCCGCAGCAACTTTCGGGGCGATCGCGACCTTAATCGGCGTCTCTAGAGTAAGAGCGGCTTCTGCCTCATGCGCATTGGCTTTCGCCGGCGCCTTGGCGGTCTGCGGCTTAGCGGGCTGCGCGGTCTTTACAGTGTCGGGCGCAGCGTCCTGCGTCTCATCGGCATCTGCGTTATTATAAGAATCTGCTTTATCTTTGAGCGCTGCGTCTTTGCTGGGCGCCACCTCTTTCGCCTCGGCCCGCTCGCGGACAGGCCGCCGGTCGTCAGCGCGCTGCGCATCGTCCGCACGCGGCCTGTCGCGCACTTGATCATTCAGCGCACGGTCAAAATCGCTGTCGTCGGAAGCGCGATCAATGGAATCATCGCGGCGCGCGTAATCGCGACGCGGTGCGTCTTTAGCTCTCGCGGCGCCAGCATCGCGGGTAAAGTCGGCGCTGAAATCCGCGCTGAAGTCTCGAACGGCGAAAGCGGTCATACGATTCCGATTGCATAATTTTTTTCGCCGCTTCGAGCGTGAGGGTTCCGCTTCCCTTGAGCAAACGGCGCGCCAAGTTTTCCAGAAACACAGTTGGTTGAATTGAAAGCCCTTTTGCTTTTCGCCTTGGCTGCATCTGGGCGCGCGCCCGGCAGGCTCGACCCGTCGCTGGGATATTTTTGCCGGGTTGCGCACTGCGACGCGCTCAGTTTCGACGCCTGCAAGGCTTTGAACGCACGCAGAAACCTGCTTCAGCGTAACGAACGGTCAACACTCCTTCGTGATGGTGATCGTTGGATTATTCTGTCCGGCGCGATTTGCCGGCGCTTCTACCTTGCGCGACGGCCGGCAAAATGCGGCCCCTCTTCCGAGGCGCGTTGGGCCAGGCGCAAGACTATGAGTCTCTCATCGATACTGAGCGCGGCCACATCGGGCCTGGCGGCCAGCCAGGCGCAGATCCGCTCGACATCGACCAACGTCTCGAACGTCAACACGCCCGGCTATGCCCGCATCCAAACCGGCCTGTCCACGCGCACGGTCGACGGCGCGGGCATGGGCGTCGACGTCACCACCATTACGCGCGCGACCAATATCTTCCTGCAGCGCGCCAGTTTGAGTGCGCAAGGCGATCAGGCCGCCGCCGCCGCGCTCAATTCTCTCTGGACGCAATTGGCGCCGTATCTGGGCACCGCGAACCAGGAAGGCGCGCTTACCTCGCGCCTGTCGCAATTGTCGGCGGCGTTCTCGGCTTCCACGGCGGACCCGTCTTCTTCCTTGCGCCGGTCGCAGGTCGTCGCGGCCGCACAGAATCTGTTGAGCGAAGTCTCAAACCTGTCGCAGACCGTCTCCAGCGTACGGGCGCAGGCGGACAGCCAGCTCGGCGGCCAGATCACCAGCGCCAACGATCTGCTCGGTCAGATCGCCAATCTCAATCTGGAGATCTCGCGTACGAAGGCGCAGGGCGGCGACTCGACCGGCAGCGAAAACCAACAAGCCGCCGTCATCGATCAATTGTCGCAATTGATTGGGATCCGCGTCGACACACGCCAGGGCGGGGGCGTGATCGTCCGCACACCGGACGGCATCACGCTCGCCGATGGCGAAGCGGCGACCATCAATTATGCGCCGACCGGCCAAGGCGGGCCGAACGCGGTCTACGGCGCTATTACCGTCACATTGCCCGGCTCCTCGACGACGCAAGGCTTTGACGCCCATATCGAAAGCGGCTCCATTGCCGGGCTTTTGCATGCACGCGACGGCGACATGCCGGATCTACTGCGCTCCGTCGGCGAATTGGCCAGCGGCATCGCCGACGCGCTCAACGAAGCGCACAACGCCGCCTCATCGTTTCCGCCGCCGGCGTCAATGGCCGGGCGGCAAACCGGTTTGTTGTCAGCCGATTCTCTGGGCTTTACGGGCAAGACCACAATTGCACTGGTGAACGCCAACGGCTCGTTGGCGCACAAGATCGCGATCGATTTCACTGCAGGCACGATCAGCCTCGACGGCGGCGCGACGGTATCCACGGGTACAACCGTCGGCAGTTTCGCCACGGCGCTGAATGGCGTTCTCACCGGCGCAGGCCTTGGAACCGCCAGCTTCACCAACGGCGCGCTGTCTTTGTCCGCCTCGGGCGGCGCGGGCATCGCTATCCAGGACGACGCGACAACGCCCGCTTCGCGCGGCGGTCGCGGTTTGTCGCAATTCTTCGGCCTCAACGATTTCATCCAGAGCGACAGGCCGACCTTTTATCAAACCGGCCTCTCCGCTGCCGATACGCACGGTTTCACCGCCGGCGCGATGCAGTTTCAAATCCGCAATGCAGCTGGGGTGGTGGTCGACACCAAATCGATCACCGTCGGCGGCACGACCATTCAAGACATTCTGAATTCGCTGAACAACACCGCCAGCGGCGTTGGCCTGTATTCCACCTTCTCGCTGAACGCGAACGGCGAATTGGTGCAGACGCCCGCCCCAGGCGCGGAGACCTATAGCGTCAACCTGACCAGCGACAACACAACGCGCGGCGCCACCGGGCTCTCGTTCTCGCAAATATTCGGCGTCGGCGACGCGGCCCGCGCGGCGCGCGCCACCGATGTAGAAGTCAATCCGCTGATCGCCGCCAGCAACACCAAACTGGCGTTCGCAAAAGCAGATCTCGGCGGCGCGCTCGGCACAATTGCGCTGACCTCCGGCGACGCGCGCGGCGCCACGGCGCTGGCTTCGGCCTTCGAAACCAGCACGAATTTCTCCGCCGCCGGCGGCCTCGCCGCGGTCACCACCAGCGTCAATAGTTTTGCATCACAGGTTCTGGGCCTCGCCGGTTCGCGCGCCGCGCGCGCCGACGCCGCCGAGGTCGCCGCCAAGGATCTCACAACCGACGTCGCGGCGCGGCGCGGGTCGGTCGATGGCGTCAATCTGGATGAAGACCTGGCGAACCTGACGCTCTATCAACAAGCCTATAACGCCTCCGCACGCCTCATTCAGGCGGCGCAGGACATGATGGACACACTCCTGAGCATCAGGAGCTGACGATAATGATGCGATTTGAACTGAAGCGATTGCGGGACTGACGATGCGCGTTTCCAACAACACCCTCAATCAATCCATGCTGCTTGAGTTGCAAAAGACTCAATCGGCCTTCGCCGATGCGCAAGAGCGCGTCGCGACCGGCAAAATCGGCAATAGCCTTAAGGATTACGGCTCAAAAGCGGAACTCGCCGCCTCCGGGCGTCTGGCGCAAGCGCGTACCGAGCAGCGCATCGCTTTGGCCACGGAAGTCAGCGCCCGCTTCGACACGCAAGCGATCGTGTTGCAGAACAGCGGCGACGCGGCGCTCAATCTGAAACAGGAAATCATGGACGCCATCGGCGCCAATAACGGCGCCGGCATCGGCGCGGCGCTGAACAGCGCCTTCCAGCAAGCGCTCAGCGCCTTCAACACCGAACTGAACGGCCAATATCTGTTCGCCGGCACCCGTGCGGACACGCCGCCGATCAATATCACGACGATCGATCAATTGGGGGCCGCGCCCAGCGTCGCCTCGATCTTCACAAACAACACCACCAAGCCCAGCATCGACATGGGCAACGGCCCAATCGAAACTGGGCAATTGGCGTCCGACGTAGCGACAAACCTGTTTCAGGCGATCAAGACCATCAAAGATTACATCATCGCGAACGGCGACTTCGGCTCCAGCTTGACGACCGCACAAGCGACGTTCCTGAAGGCGCAATTGAGCGGCTTGGACACCGCCTCCTCGACCATCATCGCAGCGGAAGGCGTCAACGGCTCAAACGCGAAATTCGTCGAGACCCAGAAAGCGCACCAGGACGATTTGCGGATCGCCATCGGCCAGTTCGTCTCCAATGTGGAGGACGCCGACATTGTCGACGCCTCGGTAAAGGTACAGCAAACCCAGCTGGCCTATGAGGCGGCGGCGCAGACGCTCAGTAAGCTGAATAGCTTGTCTTTGTTGGATTTCCTGCGCTAAACTTCACACTCTGAGCGCGCGGCGCACCACCCGCCAACCAAGTTGGACGATAGCATCAGAGGACTCCATCAATATGATCAAGCTCATCGCATTCGTAAAACGAAAGCCCAGCCTGACGCATGAGGAATTCCAGAAATATTATGAAGAACGGCATGTGCCGTTGATCATGGATCTGATTCCGCTCTGTTCCGATTATAGGCGCAATTATCTAAATCCAAGCGCGCGGATCGAGAGCCCAGTGGGCGGCCGGGGCGCAGGAGGAATGGATTTCGACGCGATCACCGAGGTTTGGTATACGGAGGACGCGTTCGCCCGGATGCAAGCCGCCACTGCCCAGTCCGACATTGGGGAGCGGATCGCCGCAGACGAAGAGAATTTTGTAGATCGTTCAGCGACCATTATGTGGCTCGCGAAGGAGGCGATCACGCCATCAATCCAAAACTAGCAGGATTAACCCTGCTCATGCTTTCTTGCGCAGCGCCATTTCATCCAACTGCGACTGCTCGACGCGAGATTCTTCCGCGCGTTCGCGTATCAGTGCGCGCTCCATCAGGATTTCGATTTTCTTGCCTTCGGCGAAGGCATCCATCAAATCGGAGCGCACCGCCGCCGCATGCGCCGCGGCCTGCGCGATCTCCCGCGACAGCGCGTCCCGCTTGGGCCGCACCATTAGCGCATAGCGCGCAAAGTCGGCGCCGACGCCCGTCTGCGTCGCCAGCGCGCGCTCGTCGTCCAGCGTTTTATCCATTTTCGAGGCACGCGCCCGCGCTTCGGCCAGCGTGGAATCGGCGCGATTCAACGCTTGCTGCAACATCTCGATGCGATGTTTGGCGAGCTTGTGCAATGCGGGACCGGATTTCATTCTAGCTCAACGCTTCTTGCAGCCGCGCAAAGGTTTCCGGCATCGCCGTCATTTCGCTGCGGTCCTGCGATAGGAACGCCTCGAAGGAATCGCGGCGCGCAATCGCCTCGTCCACCAGGGGATCGGCGCCTGCGCGATAAGCGCCGATGCGGATCAACTCTTCCATATCGCAATAGGCCGCCATCAGACGCCGCGCATCCTTCACCAGTTTTTGTTCTTCCGCGCCATGCACGCCGGGCATGGTGCGCGAGATTGATTTCAGCACGTTGATTGCAGGTAAGCGTCCGCGTTCGGCGATGGCGCGCTCCAGCACGATGTGACCGTCGAGAATGCCGCGTGCGGCGTCGGCGATCGGCTCGTTATGGTCGTCGCCGTCCACCAGAACCGTGAACAATCCCGTGATGGAACCGGCATTGCCGTCCAACCCAGGCCCGGCGCGCTCCAAAAGTTTCGGCAATTCCGCAAAGGCCGTGGGCGGATAACCGCGCGTCGCCGGCGGTTCGCCCGCCGCCAGACCGATCTCGCGTTGCGCCATGGCGAAGCGGGTCACGGAATCCAAGAGGCACAGCACAGCTTTGCCTTCATCGCGGAAATATTCGGCCACGGCCAAAGCCGCATAAGCCGCCTGGCGGCGGCGCAATGCGGGTTCGTCCGAGGTCGCCACGACGACAACCGTGCGGCGCAAACCGTCCGCCCCTAGCGTATCTTCGATGAATTCGCGCACTTCCCGTCCGCGTTCGCCGATCATCCCGATTACGATCACGTCCGCCGCGGCGCCCCGCGCCAGCATGGACAGCAAGACCGATTTGCCGACGCCGGACCCTGCGAACAGACCCACCCGCTGGCCGCGCCGCAGGGCGCAGAAACTGTCGATGGCGCGCACGCCCAATTGCAGCCGTTCGCCCAGACGCGCCCGCGCATGGGCCGGCGGAGGCGCGCCGTTCAGAAGCTGGCGCCGGACGCCTTGCGGCAGAGCCGGGCCGCCATCCAGAGGAAGGCCGAAACAATCGATAACCCGGCCCAGCCAGGCGTCGGTCGGCCGTAACGCGGCAGGTTCGGATTGCAGACGCACCACCCCGCCCGGCCGAACGCCGTCGACGCGGTCGAACGGCATCAACAGCGCCCGATCGCCCTTGAAGCCGACCACTTCGCACCGAAGCGATCGGCCGCTTTCCGAAATCACCGCCCTGCCGCCCAGGACGAAAGCCTGCGGCGGCCCGGCCGCCTCAATCAACAAACCATTGACCGAGCGGACGCGCCCCTCAAAACGGCGCGCCTCGAAGCCTCTGATTTCAGAGTCCAAATTCAATGGGGCCAGGCGGCCCGCCCCCATGTGACGTGCGGTTGCGTTGTTCACGATGATTCCAGCTGCGGAATGATGGTTAACGTTCGCGCGAACACACTTAAGAAAGATGAATGATGATTCGCGACGACAGCTTTTGCACTTCCACCGCCCCGGGGATCGGGCGGCCAGAAGAACTGCACGTTGGCCGCGTCAATCTTTGTTGCTTGAAACTTAACGTTAACCTTTATCGGTAACCTTTGAGAGAATCAGGTTACCGGGGCAGTTTTGTGCCGAGGCGGGAGGGCTGAATGCGCGTTTTGCTTGTTGAGGACGACAGTGCGACTGCGCAGTCGATCGAGTTGATGCTGAAATCCGAAGGCTTCGTCGTCTATACGACGGATCTGGGCGAAGAAGGCGTCGATCTCGGCAAATTGTACGATTACGACATCATCCTTTTGGACCTGTCGTTGCCGGACATGACTGGCTTTGATGTTCTGAAACACCTCCGGGTGGCGCGGGTGAACACCCCCATCCTGATCCTGTCGGGCAACGCCGATATCGACGCCAAGGTGCGCGGTCTGGGCTACGGCGCCGACGATTACATGACCAAGCCATTCAACCGCGACGAATTGGTGGCCCGCATCAACGCCATCGTCCGCCGCGCCAAGGGCCACTCGCAATCGGTGATCCGCACCGGCGATATCACAGTCAATCTGGACGCCAAGACGGTCGAAGTCGGAAATGGCCGCGTTCACCTGACCGGCAAAGAATATCAAATGCTCGAACTGCTTTCCTTGCGGAAAGGCACCACCCTGACCAAGGAAATGTTCCTGAACCACCTTTATGGCGGCATGGACGAGCCCGAACTCAAAATCATCGACGTGTTCATCTGTAAGCTTCGCAAGAAGCTCGCGGTGGCGTGCGGCGAACATTACATCGAAACTGTCTGGGGCCGTGGTTACGTCCTTCGTGATCCCCCGGCGCAAGCCCAGGCTGCCTAAACGCCCTCAAGCGTATATCGAAAGACTGCAGAAACGCCGCGTCTCCAACGCGGCGTTTTCTTTTGTGGCGTTGCGTGCGGAGCCAAATCCGTTTTGGCGCGTTTGGATTCCTTAATCAGGGAGTTCCGCCATGCGCTTTGAAGTGCTGCACACCGATACGCCGGCCCATGTCGAACTTGGCGTCGAAGCAGAAATGCCGGCTGAAGCTTATTACCTAGCGCAGCAATATGAGCGCGCGGGCGCGCGCAACGTCCAAATTAGGGACACCAAAACAGATCCCCACACTTTACTGAACTGGCAGGAGTTCGCCCGGGCCCATGGGCTCGACTCTTAAGCGACTGAGCGCTTCACGTCTTTCCGCACGAAAACGCCCGCCTGTTGCGTCGGCTGAACCGCCGCGCCAAAGCCACGCAGCCAGGCCGCTTCGCTCTCACCCGCAATGAACAGGCCATCTGCTTTTAGCAGACCGATCATACGCGACAGCACATTGGTCCGCTTTTCCGGATCGAAATTGCCCAGCACGTCCTGGCAGGAAATCACATCGAAGGCGCCCAGGGGCGTCATATCCGCTAGCAGGTTGTGGCGCGCAAAACGGGTGCGGCGGCGAACCGAACTCTCGATCCTCCAACTTTGTTCTTCCCGCTCGAAATGCTTCAGCAGCAGCATGATCGGCAGACCGCGCTGGACCTCAAATTGGGTGTAAACGCCCGAGCGCGCGCGCTCGATCGCACGTTCGGATATGTCGGTCCCGACGATTTCCACCGGCGTTTGGGGTGCGATTTCCACAGCCGCCATGGAGAACGAATAGCATTCCTGGCCATAGGAACAGCCCGCCGACCATATCCGCAAGGGCTGCGCACCTTGATGCGCCAGCAAAAGCTTCGGCAAAGCTTCGGCTCGCAGCGCTTTCCACAAAGATCGGTCGCGGAAAAAACGCGTATCATGCGGCACGACGGCGTCGATGATCGCCGCAGCCAATGCCGCGTCCTTGCCAGTCCGGGCAAGGCGCAACAATTCCATCGAGTCGCCCATCCCCTCGCGCCGCGCCAGAGCGGCCAAACGCTGGACCGCGGACGCAGCGTCCGCGCCGAGTGTCTGCCCCGCCTGGGTCAGGACAATCTCGGTGAGAAAGGCGATTTCTGGGGATTTGCTCATACTAGACCGCATTCCGGAAAAGTGGAGACCGGTTTTCCGTCAGAATGCGGTCCAACCTTTGAATCAGCGCATTTTCGGACACAAAGCCGGCCTCCACTTTTGTTGAAAATGCGC
>JBEVJO010000241.1:0-8273 GCA_040510175.1 Caulobacterales bacterium | reverse complement strand
CCTCCATCGTCCTGTCGGCGGTGTTGTCCGTGGCGCTCGGCGTCTCCACGAAATTCACGGAGAGTTTCGACAAGAACGGCCTTCCGGTCAACATCATCACCGCGTTCATCTTCGTGTCGGTGGGACTGATTTTCAGCCGCTTTTTGATCGTTGTCGGGCGCCGTCTCTCGAAGCGAAAATCGGTGCGCTACTTCGACTCGACCACGCTTCTATGCATGGGGCTTTCAATTGCTTCCGGCGCCGGATTCGCGGCAATTATGGGCAGCACGGACGCGACCGCCACTGTGGGCGACACAGCCTTTATCGGCACGCTGGTCGTCTTTATGCTGATCTTTCCGGTCGCGAGTTTCATCTCACTGATTATCGGCGCCGTCAAAGGCGCGCAGCGTAAAAGCTTCGAGGACGGCCAATAAGCGAACGCGTTAAGCGACGCGTTGCGCGATGCTTTCAAACGGCTCTTCGACGAAATCGTCCAGCACGCGCGCCACGGCGAGTCCTTGCGGGATATTTGTCCAGCCGATGCGGCGGTCGATTTCCTCGTGGTGCCAATAGATGCGGCGTTCCTGATAATTGACCATCACGCCGGACAGCGCGCCGCAATTCATCGACTCCTGAATTGGCGCGAGGTTCTCCTGATCCTGCAGCAACACCTTGGTGTAGGGCTTCAAAAAGTCGCCCCAGAATTGCGGGCGCGCGGCATCGCCCCAATCCGGTCCCATGAACATCGCCTGCATTTCGCAGCGATTGTGCCCGATCGGGAAGAACAAGAGCATCGGCACGCCTATCGCCTCCATCGGCGAAACGATATTTGGGAAAATCGTGTAGGTGATCGTGTTGCGCCGATAGAGTTCCGGCATCTCCGGAATATCCGGCGCGCCGTCCATCGTGTTCCAATTGCCGCCGGGCTGCAGCGCCTTGCGCATCGCCTGGCGCGAATGGCCGTTGGGCAGCAACTCAATCGCGTTGGCGGGCGCGTCGAGCATATTGCGCACTTCCGGATGAATGGTGTTGAGGTGATAGGTTTCGACGAAGGCGTCCATCGCCGCCTTCCAATTGCACTCCAGAATGTAGCTCTGCTTTTCGACCGTGCGCAGCTTCTCCATGCCGACGCAGGCGAGGTCGTTGGGAATGACGCCTAGGTGCTCGATCAGCGAGGGTCCGTGCATATCCTCGTTGATGAAGAGGAGGCCTGCCCAGGTGTCGCAGCGGATCGGCAACAGGCCGCGCTTGTCCTTATCCAGGCAGGCAAAGTCGTGCGCATCCGGCACGCTGATCAGCTTACCGTCCAGGCCATAGGACCAGCTGTGATACTGACAGCGTAGCATGCTGGTCTGGCCGCACTCGTCGCGCACCACAGGCGCGCCGCGATGGCGGCAGGTATTGTAAAACGCGCGCAAGACGCCGTCGCGGCCGCGCACGATCAGGATCGGCGCACCGAGTTTGCGAAAAGTGATGTAGCTGCCGGGCGCCGCGCCGACATCGTTATCGCGGCCGATACACATCCAGGTTTTGCGTAAGACGTGCTCCAGCTCCAGCTTGTGAAAGGCTTCGCTGGTGTAACGCGCGGCGGGAATTTCCGGCAGCGCGGGAAAGCCTTTGGGCGGCGCTGTCCGCGCCGCTTCCAAATCCATCCGTTGTTCGGCGGTGGCGTTGAAATCCATCGCGTTTCTCCCTCGTTATCGCGGAGTGTACAGAGGGAACGCAGGAACTCAAGGCAGCGCGCATTTGAGCCGAAAACTGGGAACCTCGGTATGCGCCAGGGGTTTCTCAAGGAGACCCCGGAAAATTGGAGACAGCGATGACTGACAGCAAACGTGCGACCAAAGACGAGATTATCAATCTCGAAAAATCCTACTGGGACGCCATGAAAAAGAAGGACGGTGGCAAGACCGCCGAACTGTCCGCCAAAACCAGTCTGGTGACCGGCGCCCAGGGCATGATGACCATCGCCAAGGAGAAAATGGGCAAGATGACGGAGTCCGGCGATTGGACGCTGGAGTCTTACAAATTCGACGATATCGAGGTCGTAACCCCGCTGCCCGACGTGGCGATCATCGCCTACACAGTGCACCAGAAGTGCAAGATCAACGGCAAATCTCAGGACATCCATGCCGCCGACAGCTCGACCTGGATTCGCGGCGCGGCCGGCTGGGAGTGCCACGCCCACAGCGAGTCGCTGTTGACCGACAAGACCGCGGCGTAACCGCTATCGATACTCAAATTTCGAGTGATTGGGCGTCTAGGCGTAGCATCTAGGCGCCCTTTCTATGTGTGCTAAACGCCGTGCATGGCCGAGTCAGAAGAGTCCCTGGACGATCTCCGCGTCGTTTCCGCCCCGCCCGAAGCGGCGGGCGAGCGCCTGGACAAATGGCTGGCGGCCGAATTGTCCGATCTGTCGCGCACGCGGGTGCAGGCGCTGATTGATGAGGGCGCGGTGACGCTGGACGGCGTCGAGATCAAGGATGCCAAACACAAAGTCCGCGCGCACGGCGCCTATGAAATCGCCGTGCCGCCGCCGCTCGAAGCGATTCCCATTCCGCAGAGTATCCCGCTCGACGTCTTGTTCGAAGACGAACATCTGATCGTGCTGAACAAGCCGGCGGGCCTGTCCGTGCATCCTGGGCCGGGCCATGCCGACGGCACACTGGTCAATGCGCTGCTGCATCATTGCGCGGGGCAACTCTCCGGCATTGGCGGCGTGGCGCGGCCCGGCATCGTGCATCGCCTCGATATGGATACGTCCGGCGTGATGGTCGCGGCGAAGACGGACAAGGCGCATCAGGGCCTCGCGAAACTCTTCGCCAAGCATGACATCGAGCGGCGCTATATGGCGCTGGTGCGTGGCGGCGTGCGTCCGCGCGCAGGGACGATCCACACCAATATCGGCCGCGCCGGGGCGGATCGGCAGCGCGTAAAAATTCTGCCGCTGGGCGCGAGCCAAGGCAAGGAAGCGATCACGCATTACGAGACGGCGGAGATTTATGGCGCGCAGGCCGGCGCAGCGGCGGGGTCGCCCGCCGCCAGCCTGATCCACTGCACGCTGGAGACCGGCCGCACACACCAGATCCGCGCGCACCTGTCGCATAGCGGCGCGCCGGTGCTGGGCGATGCGCTCTATGCGGGGCAGGGCGCGTTCAAGCCGGAAGGCGAGAGCGATGCGGTATCCGCCGCGCGCGACGCCGTAAAGCAATTCAGCCGTCAGGCGCTGCATGCGGCGCTGCTCGGTTTCGTGCATCCGGTCACGAAGAAGAAAAGGTCTTTTGATGCCGAACCGCCCGCGGATTTTCAGACTTTGCGGGCAGCGCTCTCGCGTTTGCCGGTTAGCGCCGCAACGGGAAGGCGGAGCTAATTTGGGCTGTGGCGTTGACGCTGCGAATCCTCCCTCCCCCTTGCGGGGAGGGAGTTAAAGGGTGGGGGTGCACCCTCTTGGTTTCAGTGTTCGGCTCAGACTTTTGCGGAAAGGTTTCGCGCAGAAAACCCCCACCCCTTTATCCCCTCCCCGCAAGGGGGAGGGGAATCGCGCTTATATGGCGCCGTCGAGTGTGCGGATGCGGTAGAGCCCAGATCTAAATTCACGCGGCGGCATTGCGCATCGCGCGTTGAAGCCCGATCTGACTCGTGCGTCCGCGCAAGTCCCGCACAACTCATTCATCCAGGAGACCCCCATGACTTTGAGCATCCGTAAACTCGGACGTCAGGGGCTGACGGTGTCCGCGGTCGGTTTGGGCTGCATGGGCATGAGTCAATCCTACGGCCCGGCGAACGAACAGGAATCGATCGCCACCTTGCATCGCGCGATCGAATTGGGCTGCACTTTTTTCGACACCGCAGAGGTCTATGGGCCATTCGCGAATGAAGACCTGCTCGGCCGCGCTTTGAAGGGAAAGCGCGACAGGGTCGTGCTCGCCACGAAGTTCGGCTTCGATATTCAGGATGGAAAAGTCGCGGGCACAAACAGCAAGCCCGATCATATCCGCGATGCCGTCGACGCCTCGCTGCGGCGGTTGCAGACCGATCATATCGATTTGCTCTACCAGCACCGCGTCGATCCCAAGGCGCCGATGGAAGACGTCGCCGGCGCTGTCGGCGATTTGGTCAAGCAAGGCAAGGTGAAATACTTCGGTTTGTCCGAAGCGGGCATCGCCAATATCCGGCGCGCCCACGCGGTGCATCCGGTGTCAGTGCTGCAGAGCGAATACTCGCTCTGGGAGCGCAATCTGGAGGCGGACATCATTCCGGTGCTGCGTGAGCTCGGAATTGGATTGGTTCCGTTTTCGCCTTTAGGCCGCGGTTTTCTGGCCGGCGAGGTAAAGCGCGCCGAGGAGTATCCGGAAACGGATTTCCGGCGGAACGATCCGCGCTATCAGGGCGCGAATTTCGACGCAAATATGCAGGCTGCGCAAATGGTGCGCGATATCGCCGAGGCGAAGGGCGCGAAGCCTGGGCAAATCGCCATCGCTTGGCTTTTGCACAAAGGCGACGACATCGCGCCAATCCCTGGCACCAAGCGCCGCCAATATCTGGAAGAGAATGTGGCGGCCGCCGCCTTGTCGCTCGACGCGGCGCAAATGAAAAAGCTCGACGACGCGCTGGCGCCCGGCAAGATTTCGGGTGCGCGCTACGCGCCGGCTTTGGCGAAGACGATTGATCGTTGAGCGCGACCTCAACGCGCAGCCGCACTGCGCGCGAGTTTAATGGCAGGTCCCTTCTTTTTCAGGCGTACGCTCGCAAAAATGCATCCACGGCCGCTTGGGCCGCCTCCTTCGGCCTCAACTCAGGCTTCGCCCCCATCAGCAGCGGCAAGAGCGTGCCCGCATCGAGCAGGGCATGAAAATGAATTGCCGCAAGGCGCGGATCGCTCGCTTGTATCGCGCCGCCTTCCGACAGATGCGCCATATACACGGTGATCCCGTCCAATATGCGCTTGGGTCCTTGCGCATAGAACGCTTCGCCAAGCTTCTGGTTCGTCGCCTCAGCGATCACCGTTCGTGACATGGCGAGCGAGTCGCGTGAGCTGACTAGGCGGACATAGGCCTGACCAAACCGCTCAAGCGCCAGCGTAAAGTCGGGCTCGGCGGGATCAAGGAGCTCTAAGGCTTTTTCCCCCTCCTTCCGCGTCGTCGCCTCGATCATTGCCGCGACGAAAAGCTCTTCCTTGGACGCGAAATAGCCGTACAGCGTCGCCTTCGAGCCGCCCACGCGCTCCGTGATCAGCGACATCGTCGCACGCTCGAAGCCGACCTCCCGAAAGACATCCAACGCCGCCCGGAGAATTGCCTGCCGGCGGTCTTCTGTGCGCACTCTCATGATGTCTCCATTTATTAAACCGTAATGTACGGTTTCTAATTGGCGACGCAAGGCGCATCTTAAAAATAAACCGTACCGTACAGTTTTTTCTTGACGACCCGTAATCGCCGCTATAACTAAACCGTACCGTACTGTTTAGGAGTGAGACGTGAAACACCAGGCCCTGATCCATCGCGGCGCCAGCGCAGGGGCGATCTCCGCCCTGGCCGGCGCCCTGGTCTTGAGCGCGTGCGCAACCTTGCCCACGCCCGAGACATCCCCCTCCATCGCCGCGCCCGGCCACTTCGCCACTCAGGCGAGCTTGGCGGCGCTGCAGACGGCATGGCCGTCCGACCAATGGTGGAAGGAGTTCAATGATCCTCAGCTCAACGCTCTCATCGAGGAAGGGCTGGCCGGCGCGACGGACCTTCGGATCGCCGCCGCGCGCTTCTCCCGCGCGGAAGCGCTCGCGCGCCAAGCCCGGGGCAAACTGTTGCCGTCGATCGGCGCCAGCGGTGAAGCCGGAATCGCCAAGCGGAGTTCGAATTTCATAGTCCCGGAAGCCCTGTCGCCAGACGGTTCGCAAGACTATGCGCAGGTTGGGATCAACCTCTCCTGGGACCTGGACTTTTGGGGCCGCAATCGCGCCGCGTTCGCCGCCGCGCGCTCGGAAGCCGAGGCAGCCGGCGCGGAAGCCGCGGCCGCCAAGCTCGCGGTTTCAGCCGGCGTGGCCCAGGCCTATGCCGATCTCGCCGGCCTGTTCGTGGAGCGCGACGCGGCGGAAAACGCGATCGGGGTGCGGCGCCATACGCTGGAGCTGATGAGCGTCCGCACCGCTCAAGGACTCGAGAACAACGCCACAGCGGAGCGCGTCCGGTCCGCGCTCGCCAGCGCGGAAGGCGATCGCGAAGCGCTCGATGAAGCGATCACGCTGACGCGCAACCGCATCGCAGCGCTTGTGGGCGCTGGTCCCGACCGCGGCCTGTCCATTGGACGCCCTGCCATCACCGCGCGAGCGGAATTCGGGCTTCCCGCCAACCTCCCGGCGGACCTGATCGGACGCCGGCCCGACATCGTCGCTGCGCGGCTACGAAGCGAAGCCGCCGCCAGCAGCATTCACGTGGCCCGCGCCGCTTTCTATCCCAATGTCAGTCTGACGGGCATGGCCGGCCTGCAATCGATCGGCTTCGACAAGCTCACGAACCCTGGCTCTGATTTTGGCCTCATCGGGCCAGCGGTCACGCTTCCGATCTTTAACGGCGGTCAGCTGAAGGGCCGGTATCGCGCCGCCGAAGCCGAGTATCGGGCGGCTGTTGCGCAATATGACGGCACGCTGACGCAAGCATTGCGCGAGGTGGCCGACGTCATTGCAAGCCATCGTGCGCTGGAACGCCGTCTCGATCGCGCAACCGAGGCCGAGCGCGCCGCGACCAGTGCCTGGACCACCATAAACAACCGTTATCGCGGCGGCCTCTCCACCTATCTCGACGTCCTCGCCGCGGAGGACGTGATGATCGCCGCCCGGCGCAACGCAGCGGTTTTGCATACCCGCGCCTTCGCTCTCGACGTCGCGCTCACGCGCGCGCTCGGCGGCGGTTTCCAATCGTGAACATTTTTATTCTGAAGGAGTAATGACCATGTCTCAACCGGCCAATCTTTTCGAACATCGCAGCGCTGCTCGCGGCGATGCCCATCACGCGCCCGTCAACACCACCATCGGCGCGGAAGAACCCGCCGCCGGTGCGGCGCCTTCATCCAAGCGCAAGTCCCTTTTTCTCGGCTTGGCGGCGTCCGTCGCCGTTCTGGGCGGCGGCGTGTACGCGTACGATGTGCTGTACGGCGCCCGCCATGTCGTCACCGACAACGCCTATGTCGGCGCCGATGTCGCGCAGGTGACGCCCCTGATCGGCGGGCCTGTGCGCGATGTTCTTGTGCAGGACACTCAAGCCGTAAAGCGCGGCGACGTTTTGGTTCGCCTCGACGACACGGACGCGAGCCTGGCGCTCGCCAGCGCACAGGCGCGCCTCGCCGCGGCGGAGGCCGATAGAGACAAGGCGCAGATCGACGCGCGCAGGCGTGAAGCTTTGGCCGCGTCGGGCTCAGTGTCCGGCGATGAACTGACCACGGCGCGCAACGCCCTCAACGTAGCGAACGCCAATCTCAAGATTGCCCGCTCCATGCGCGACCAAGCACAGGTCGATCTTGAGCGCACAATCATCCGGGCGCCCATCGATGGCGTGATCTCGCGCCGCCAGGTGCAGGTCGGCCAGCGCGTGCAGCCTGGCGCCATGCTGATGGTCATCACGCCCGTCGAGAGCGTTTATGTCGACGCCAATTTCAAGGAAACGCAACTCGCGGATGTGAGGCCTGGGCAGCCCGTGAAGTTGGTGTCCGATCTCTATGGTGAAAAAGTTGAATATGCCGGCCGGGTTGCCGGCTTCTCCGGCGGCACCGGCGCGGCGTTCGCCATCGTACCGGCCCAGAACGCCACCGGCAATTGGATCAAGGTGGTGCAACGCCTGCCCGTGCGTATCGCGCTCGATCCGGAGCAGCTGAAAAAGCACCCGTTGCGCGTCGGGCTTTCGATGGACGCCGACATCACCGTCTCCAACTAACGCCTCCAACGAACGACTGGGAGAAAGTTCATGTCGCTCACAGCAACTGCGCGTACCGCGCCGCCGCCAGCCGCCCCGCTGACGGGCCCCATGCTGCTCATCGCCGCGATCGCGATCGGGCTTGGGAACTTCCTGGTCGTGCTCGACACGACTATCGCCAATGTCTCGGTGCCGACCATCGCCGGGAACCTGGGCATTACCCTGGAGCAGGGCGCCTGGATCATCACGTCATACGCCGTGGCCGAGGCGATCTGCGTACCGCTGACTGCCTGGATCGCCAGCCGCTTCGGCTCGGTGCGGACGTTCCTGTTCAGCATGTTCGGGTTCGGCGTGTTCTCGATGCTGTGCGGCACCTCGCTGACCCTGGGGATG
>JBEVJO010000240.1:0-3410 GCA_040510175.1 Caulobacterales bacterium | reverse complement strand
AACCAACCAAGGCGCTCCCATTAAAAATGGAACGTTGGATCAAGCGCAATTGAACTTCGTGCCGGGAACAGGCGGCAGCATCGTCGTGGCGCGCGTGTTTTATGAATGGAAGATTGTGACGCCATTTTTCGGCGCCATCTGGGGAAATTTGGGCGGCAATCAACGCTTACTACAGTCCGCGATCGCATTCCGGAACGAACCATCATGAGACACGCAATGCTCGCTCATCGTCTGAATGCGCGCGTTAAAGATCTAAGAGCGCTGGCGCGCGACTCTCGGGGGTTGGCCGCCGTCGAGTTCGCCATGGGTTTGCCCGTCATGCTTGTCATGTTCATGGGTACAATCGAGGCTACAAACATATTGACGGCCGACCGCCGTGCACAGTCCGTCGCGGCGACGTTGTGCGATCTTACGGCGCGGGATGACAGTATTACTACCGCTGAAATGGACGACATTTTCTCGGCTGCAACCGCGGTACTGGCGGACTTTCCGACTGGCGCCCCTCAAATGGTGGTGACCAGTATCGTGAACAATGCTGGTACAGTGAAGGTTGACTGGAGCCGCGCCAAGAATGCTGCTCCCGACGCAAGCGGCGGAAGCGTGACCGGCTTGCCGACTGGTCTTTTGGCGACGGGCGGCAGCGTAATCCGCGTGAGAGTCACGATTCCTTATTCGCTAACGACGATGGGCGCCACTAACTATAAGCAACAGTCGAACGGCAAAACCATTATGAAGTACGACATGGGCGCGACGCACAATATGAGCAAAACGTTCTATTTGCGTCCCCGTCTGGTGCAGCAGATCCCGGCGCCGACCTAAGGACCGAAAGCGGCGAGCATCGCGGTGGCTTTGTCCAGAGATTCTTGGACCTCTCCCTCAGGCGTGGATTCAGCGACGATGCCGCCGCCGACGCGTAATCGCGAACGCCAGCGTCCGCTCTCAAAATCGCAAGCGATCGTCCGTATCAAGATGGATGCGTCCATTGCGCCGTCTGGCCCAAACCAAGCAAGTGAACCGCAATAGGGGCCGCGAGCTTCTGCTTCCAATTCCGCGATAATTTCTGCGGCGCGAATTTTTGGTGCACCGGTGATGGAGCCGCCCGGAAAAATGGCGCTGATCAAATCGAATGCGTCTAGATTGGGCCGTAGTGCGCCACTGATTGTCGAGACCAGATGGTGCACATTGGCGAAGGTTTCCAATGCGAAAAGCTCCGGCACGCGTACGCTGCCGGGCATACAAACCCGCGATAGATCGTTTCGCAGGAGATCCACGATCATTAGGTTTTCCGCGCGGTCCTTTTCGCTGGCCAGCAAAGCTTGAGTGAGCGCGTGGTCTCCTTCCGGCGTTGCGCCGCGTGGCTTTGTGCCCTTGATCGGCTTGGCCGTAACGAGACTTTCATCCATGACGCTCGACAGCCGGGCCAGACGTTCGGGAGAATTAGAGATTACGGCGCGGTCTTGACCGCGCCAAAAGCCGGAGAAGGGCGCGTCTGAGCGACTAGCTAGGCGCGCGTACAACTCAAACGGCGATGCGTCTATTGGAAACGTCCCATCAAAGGCTTGGGAGAGATTGGCCTGGAAACAATCGCCCGCAACGATATAGGCGATCGTTCGCGCGATTTTGGCGGCATAGTCATCTTGTGGCCAAGCTGGCGTGGGACGCGGCCAGGCGACCTGGCGGGGCGTCGGCGCCGGTGAATTCAGTTGTTCGGCCAAGACGTTCGCCTTGACTCTCGGATCGCCGCCCCAGTCCCTTGATATGATCATCGCGCGGCGCTGCGTTCGGTCGAAAGCGGCGATGCAATTGTATAGGCCCAGCGAAACATCCGGCCATCTCGCTGCGCCCGGCGCTTGAGGCGCGCGCGGCAGGCTGTCGAGACGCGCCCCGAGTTCGTACGACAAGAGACCGGCCAAGCCCCCGCTGAAGGGTGGCAGGCCGGAAGTCGGCGTATCGATGCGTCCAACGCTCGCTAAGAGCGTGCGCGCGTCGCCTAGCGGGTCGCCGGGCTGCTCCGGCCAAGTTTCAACCAGCGCTATTGGATCGGCGGCGATATAAGACCAGGTTGACGCCTTATGCTCGCCTGCCCCGTCGAACAAAACCGCGTGCGGCTGCTCGGCCAGGCTCCAAAACGCCTCGACCGGGTCGCGCCACGGTATTGCAATGACAAAAGGACGATCGCTCATGCCTTTATCACATGGCGGCCTGCACGCTGTTCGCCAAGCCTTTTCCAACCATAGGCGAGAATCGCAACTGGCGTTGCCGGCGGGGCCGCGTTAAGCGTCGAGCATGGATTTTCGCGCGAACAGCTTTGAAACAGCAGCCACTCCTGACGCAGCGGCGGCGCGGCTCGCCAGTCTATATGCTGACGCCACCGGCCGCCTGCGCGCCGCTTTGAAGACTTTTCTTGTCCAAGGCGCCGCGCCAAGTACCGCGGATCGGGCGGCGATGGTCTATCCGGAGCTGCGGATCAGCTATCAACCGGGCGCTCCGGCGCCGCGTAATGCGCGCGCCTTCGGCAAGTTCACTGATGCTGGGGTTTATTCCACGACGGTGACGCAACCTGAAAAATTCAACGCTTATTTAGTTGAGCAGATGTCGCTACTTACGAGCGGCTATGCCGTAACCATTGAGACTGGGCTGTCGGATCAGGCGATCCCGTATTCCTACGTGCTGGATGAAGCCCACGATTTGCCGCTCGACAATGTCGACCCCGCCAATCTTGCGCAGGTATTTGCCTTTCCGCGTTTGGATATGATCGGAGACGAGGTGGCGGATGGCGAGCGCATGCTCAGTCCGTCTGGCGCGCGCCCGCTGACGCTGTTCGATGCGCCTCGCGTGGACTGGTCGCTTAACCGGATTGCGCATTACACCGGGACGCCGTGGCGCCATACACAAGATTTCATCCTGTTCACGAATTATCATCGCTATGTTGATGCCTTTGTCGCCTGGGCGGCGGAAGAGCTGCGCACAGAAGGCTCACCCTATGTTGCCTTGTCTGCTGCGGGAGGGGTGATCGCCGATCGCGAAACGGCGGACGTAGAGCGCCTAGTGGCCGAAGCGCCCTGGCGGCGCTACCAGATGCCGGCCTATCACCTGATGACGGAAGCAGGCGATGGCGTATCGTTGGTCAATATCGGCGTCGGGCCGTCTAATGCCAAGACGATCACTGATCATCTGGCTGTGCTGCGTCCGCAATGCTGGATCATGATCGGCCATTGCGGCGGCTTGCGCCATTCGCAGCGCGTGGGCGACTACGTTTTGGCGCACGCTTATTTGCGCGACGATCGCGTTCTCGATCGCGCTTTGCCGGTCGAGATACCGTTGCCGACGATCGCCGAGATTCAATTGGCCCTCGCGCAGGCGGTCAGCGAAGTCACGGGTCTCGAGGGTCCCGTGCTGAAAGAGCGCCT